>CBFHBH010000057.1:0-9584 GCA_965653735.1 uncultured Flavobacterium sp.
CTTGGGAATCATAAAGATTTAGGAGTTCATACAGAAATGATTAGTGATGGTGTTGTAGATTTAATGGAGAAAGAAATTATTAACAATAGATTCAAAGGAACCCATTTAAACAGAACAATAACAAGTTTTGCATTTGGCACAAAAAAATTATACGATTATATAAATGATAATCCTGCTTTTGCTTTTATGGATGTTGAGCACGTAAACTATCCAATTAATATCATGAAAAATAAAAAAATGGTAGCTATCAATTCAGCTATAGAAATTGATTTGACTGGTCAGGTTTGTGCAGATTCTATAGGAAGTTACCAGTTTAGTGGAATTGGTGGGCAAATGGATTTTATGCGTGGCGCAGCACTTTCTGAAGGCGGTAAACCTATTATAGCTATTTCTTCGAGAACCAAAAAAGGAGTTTCAAGAATTGTGCCTTTCCTTAAACAAGGAGCAGGAGTGGTGACAACTAGAGGGCATATACATTATGTAGTGACTGAATTTGGTACAGCTTATTTGTATGGAAAAAATTTAAGGCAAAGAGCTAAAGCACTTATAGAGATTTCTCATCCAGAAGATAGGGAAATGCTGGAAAGAGCGGCATTCGAGAGATTTGATAAATAATATTTTGAAATTCATTGGATAAAAAAGGGAAGTGTAACTTCCCTTTTTTTAATTAAAATAGAGATTATTTATTAAATGATTAGTTATAAAAATGTTAGTAATTATGAAAAAGGGTTTTTATGTTATATCTTTGCGGTTTAAAACAATTAATTTAGACAAAATCAAAATAAGCGATGATAAAAGTTTCAGAATCAGCAAGTAAGAAAATTGTCGATATGATGCAAGACGATGGTTTTGACCCTTCAAATGATTATGTTCGTGTAGGGGTTAAGAGCGGAGGATGTTCTGGGTTGTCATATGAGTTAAAATTTGACAAAGAAATTGGTGAGAATGATAAAGTTTTTGAAGACAATAATGTAAAAATAGCTGTCGAGAAAAAATCATTTTTATACTTAGCTGGAACTATTTTAGAATACTCAGGAGGTTTAAACGGAAAAGGATTTGTTTTCAACAATCCTAATGCACAACGTACGTGTGGGTGCGGAGAGAGCTTTTCGTTATAATACAAAAAACAAATTATGTCAAAATATACAGAGGACGATTTAAAAATCGAACTTGAAAATAAAGAGTACGAGTACGGTTTTTACACTGATATAGAATCGGAAACGTTTCCTGCAGGGTTAAACGAAGATATCGTTCGTGCTATTTCGAAAAAGAAAAATGAGCCAGAATGGATGACTGAATGGCGCTTGGAAGCGTTCCGTATTTGGAATGAAATGGAGGAGCCAGAATGGGCAAATGTTAAATACGAAAAACCAGATTTTCAGGCAGTATCATATTATTCAGCTCCAAAGAAAAAAGATAAATATGAAAGTCTTGATGAGGTTGATCCTGAGTTATTGGAAACTTTCAAAAAACTTGGTATTTCTATTGATGAGCAAAAACAATTAGTTGGAGTTGCTGTAGATATTGTAATGGACTCAGTTTCTGTTGCTACTACTTTCAAAAAGACTCTAGCAGAAAAAGGTATTATTTTCTGTTCAATTTCAGAAGCAATTCAAGAACATCCTGAATTAGTTCGCAAATATATCGGGTCAGTTGTACCACAAAGAGATAATTTCTATGCAGCATTAAATTCAGCTGTGTTTTCTGATGGTTCATTCTGTTATATTCCAAAAGGAGTTAGATGTCCAATGGAATTATCCACTTACTTCAGAATTAATCAAGGAGGAACAGGTCAGTTTGAAAGAACATTAGTAATTGCTGATGAAGGCAGTTATGTTTCTTATCTTGAAGGTTGTACTGCTCCAAGTCGTGATGAAAATCAATTACACGCTGCGGTAGTTGAATTGATTGCTCTTGATGATGCCGAAATAAAATATTCAACAGTACAAAACTGGTATCCTGGAAATAAAGAAGGTAAAGGAGGAGTTTTTAACTTCGTGACGAAACGTGGTTTATGCGAAAAAAATGCAAAAATTTCTTGGACACAGGTAGAAACTGGATCTGCAGTAACATGGAAATATCCTTCATGTGTATTGAAAGGAGATAATTCAATTGGAGAATTTTATTCTATCGCAGTAACAAATAACTACCAACAAGCAGATACTGGAACTAAGATGATTCATTTAGGTAAAAACACTAAATCGACAATCATTTCCAAAGGTATCTCAGCAGGAAAATCTCAAAACAGTTATAGAGGATTAGTACAAATTAGTTCGCGTGCCGAAAATGCTCGTAATTTCTCTCAATGTGACTCATTGTTAATGGGTAATAATTGTGGAGCCCATACTTTTCCATATATCGAATCTAATAATTCAACAGCAAAAATAGAGCATGAAGCAACAACTTCTAAAATTGGAGAAGATCAAGTGTTCTATTGTAACCAACGTGGAATTCCAACAGAGAAAGCCATTGCATTAATTGTTAATGGATTTAGTAAAGATGTTTTAAATAAACTTCCAATGGAGTTTGCTGTAGAAGCACAAAAACTATTAGAAATTTCTTTGGAAGGAAGTGTTGGATAATCAAATTTTAAAATAAAAAGATACTATAGTATGTTAACTATAAAGAATTTACATGCCTCTGTAGAGGACAAAGAAATATTAAAAGGAATTAATTTAGAAATCAAAGCGGGTGAGGTACATGCTATCATGGGACCAAATGGAGCTGGAAAATCTACACTTTCATCTATTATTGCTGGAAATGAAAACTATGAAGTGTCAGAAGGAGAAATTATCCTTGAAGGAGAAGATATTTCAGAATTAGCACCAGACGAAAGAGCACATAAAGGTGTATTTTTATCATTTCAATACCCAGTAGAAATTCCAGGAGTTTCGGTAACTAATTTCATCAAAACGGCTATCAATGAAAAGCGTAAAGCAAATGGTGAAGAAGAAATGCCAGCTAATGAAATGTTGAAAAAAATCCGTGAGAAATCTGAATTGTTAGAAATGGACAGAAAATTCCTTTCTCGTTCATTAAACGAAGGTTTCTCAGGTGGTGAAAAGAAACGTAATGAGATTTTCCAAATGGCAATGTTGGAACCTAAAATTGCTATTCTTGACGAAACCGATTCAGGTTTAGATATCGATGCACTTCGTATTGTGGCAAATGGTGTAAATAAACTTAAAAGTGAAAACAATGCTGTTTTAGTTATTACACATTACCAACGTTTGTTAGAATATATTGTTCCTGATTTCGTTCACGTTTTAATGGATGGAAAAATCATTAAATCGGGAGGAAAAGAATTGGCACTTGAGCTTGAAGAAAAAGGATACGATTGGTTGAAATAATTGGCTTGATTTAACACAAACTTGTCATACTGACGAAGTAGAAGTATCTCATAGTGAGATTCCTCATTTCATTCGGAATGACAAAGATGAGATAAGAATGGATTTAAAAGAAAAATTACTTTCATCATTTATGGCTTTTGAAGAAAAGGTCGATGTAGCTACCGAGTTACACGATGTTAGAACTTCAGCCTTAAAGAATTTTGAAACAAAAGGGTTTCCTTCTAAAAAAGAGGAAGCTTGGAAATATACTTCGCTAAATGCGATTTTAAAAAATGATTTCAGCATTTTTCCTAAAAAGGAACATGCTATCGAAATCAAAGACGTAAAAAAATACTTCATCAACGATGTGGATACGTATAAAGTAATCTTCATTGATGGTGTTTTTAGTACGTTTTTATCCTCAACTACACATGACGGATTGGATGTTTGCTTAATGTCATCGGCATTAACAAAACCGAAGTATAAAATGATTATCGATACATACTTTAACCAAGTAGCAAGTAAAGAGGAATCATTAACGACTTTAAATACTGCTTTTTCTTACGAAGGAGCTTACATCAATATCCCAAAGAGTAAAGTAGTTGAAAAACCTATTGAGATCATTTATTTCTCTACAGGTAACGAAGCGGCTTTAATGGTACAACCACGTAACTTGGTTATTGTGGGAGAAAATGCTCACGTACAAATTGTAGAGCGTCATCAGAGTTTGAATGAAAATCCAGTGTTGACCAATTCGGTTACTGAGATTTTTGCTCAAAAACGTGCCATTGTTGATTATTATAAAATTCAAAACGATGTGCAAACGGCTAATTTGATTGATAATACATATATCTCTCAAAAACAAGAAAGCCGCGTTGCTGTGCATACATTCTCTTTTGGTGGAAATATCACTCGTAACAATTTGAATTTCTATCACCATGGAGAAAGAATCGATTCTACCTTAAAAGGTATTACTATTATTGGAGATAAACAACACGTTGATCATTATACTTTGGTAAACCATGAACAACCAAACTGCGAAAGTCATCAGAATTATAAAACAATTTTAGATGGAAATTCGACAGGAGTGTTCAATGGTAAAATTTATGTGGAGAAGGAAGCGCAAAAAACAGACGCTTTTCAACAAAACAACAATATCTTACTAAGTGATAAAGCAACTATTAATGCAAAACCACAATTAGAGATTTTTGCAGATGATGTAAAATGTTCACACGGATGTACGATTGGTCAGTTAGATGAAAACGCGATGTTCTATATGCAACAACGCGGAATACCTAAAAAAGAAGCTAAAGCTTTATTGATGTACGCTTTTACCAGCGAAGTAACAGCAAGTATCAAAATACCGGAATTAAAATCTAAAATCGCTCGAATCATTGCCGATAAATTAGGCGTGAAAATGGGATTTGATTTATAGTACATATTAAATAAAAAAGCCACTCATTGAGTGGCTTTTTTATTACTTCACACTTGCTAAAATATCTTTTATCAATTCATTCAAATCGATGTGGTCATAACCTAAACGGACAACTACCATATCATGCGATGGAATAATGAATACTCTTTGACCTTGAAAACCATCGGCATAGTAAACATCTTTCGGGCAATCAGGCATTGCGCCTCCAGCATTCAACCAGAATTGTGCACCGTACTGATTATTAGAAGTAGGAGTAGGAGTTGATACATATTTGGTCCAATTTGGATCAAATAATTGTTCACCGTTCCAATTCCCGTTGTGTAGATATAATAGTCCAAATTTTGCCCAATCACGAGCGTTTGCCCATGCGTATGATGAACCAATGTAATTTCCTTTTAAATCGGCTTCAACAAGCATCGAATGCATACCAATTTTGTCAATTAAAGCACTATACCAAAAATCTAAATATTCTTGGTGGTTTTTAAATTGTTTGCGTAGAACTCCTGATAATAAATTTGTAGTCCCTGAAGAATAATTCCAAGTTGCATTTGGTTTTCCTACTAATGGTTTGTTGATTTGAGATTTAGTCATGTCACTCTCTTGAAAAAGCATTTTTGTAACATCAGATATTTTCCCATAATCTTCATCCCATTCTAAACCCGAATTCATTTGTAATAGGTTGTTGATGGTAATGTTTTTTCTTTCATCATTGGCCCATTCTTTAATTGGAGCAGGTTGATTTACATTCAGTTTGCCTTGCTTTTGTAAAATACCAAATAAAGTTGAGGTAATACTTTTAGTCATAGACCAACCCAATAATCTGGAATCTTTAGAAAATCCGGGAGCATATTTTTCGGCTATAATTTGGTCTTTATACACGACAACAAGAGCACGAGTGCATTTTTTACCTTCAGTATTTGGTTCAAAAGCCTTATTTACAGCTTTGTTTAGTTTGTTAAAATCAACATTTGTAAAGCTAGATTTTACAGGTTCTCCATCTCCATAAGGGAAAGGAGTTGACTTGTTTAGCGTAAAACTTCTTTTAGGAACTAAGTAAGGTTCAGATTCATTATAATCATCATTTACCAAGACAGCACCTAAGCCTTCTCGATAAATTGCTTTTCTTGATTTTAGTCCATAAACAGAGGCTTCTGCATACTTTTCTTTTTGATTGATTTCGTTATCAGCTAAATCGATAAGGTCAATATCATTATCTCCTTTTTCAATAACATCTAATGTGCGATTGTCTAAAAAATGTCCAGAAGCAACACTTTTTGAAGAAAAACCAGAAATCAAATCCAGTTTTGGATACGTATCAAATCCTAAATAAATGATGCCAGCTAAAAGTACAAGGCCTAAAAAACGAAATATCTTTTTCATAGTGAGAAAATTAGATTGATGCAATTTAGGAAATAGCTATCAATGCATAAAAAAGATTTATTAAATAATTCTTCTATTCTTGGTCAAATAACTACTTTTGTATTTAGAAAAAATCTAAATAATAAAATGTTAGATATCCAAAAAATAAGAGCTGATTTCCCCATTTTAGAGCAAAAAGTAAATGGAAAACCTTTAATATATTTTGATAACGGAGCCACTTCGCAAAAACCTAAAGTGGTTATCGATGCGATAACAAAATACTACGAAGAAATTAATGCAAACATTCATAGAGGAGTACACACTTTAAGCCAGTTAGCGACTGATGCGTACGAAGTATCTCGTGAGAAAGTGCAAAAACATATTAATGCAAAAGAAGTGTATGAAGTAATTTTTACTTCAGGAACTACTCAAGGGATTAATTTAGTTGCTAATGGGTTTGCTTCATTAATCTATAAAGATGACGAAGTAATGGTTTCGGCACTAGAACATCATAGTAATATTGTGCCTTGGCAGTTTTTATGCGAAAAAACAGGAGCGAAGTTGGTTGTGATTCCAATGAATGAAAAAGGAGAATTGGTTATGTCTGAATATGACCGATTACTTTCTACCAAAACCAAAATTGTAGCCGTAAACCATATTTCAAACGCATTGGGTACTATTAACCCAATCGAGTATATCATTAAAAAAGCACATGGAGTTGGAGCAGCTGTTTTAGTCGATGGAGCACAAGCCACACCACATATAAAACCAGATGTGCAAGCTTTAGATTGTGATTTTTATGTGTTTTCAGGACATAAAATTTGTGGGCCAACCGGTGTTGGAATTTTATATGGTAAAGAAAAATGGTTGAATAAGTTACCACCTTATATGGGCGGTGGTGAAATGATAAAAGAAGTTACTTTCGAGAAAACCACCTATGCTGATTTACCTCACAAGTTTGAAGCTGGAACACCAAACATAGCAGATGGTATTGTTTTGGGAACTGCTATTGATTATTTAAATGAAGTGGGTTTCGAAAACATTCAAAAGCAGGAAAGAGAATTATTAGCTCACGCAACCGAAAGATTGTTAGAGATAGAGGGTTTGAAGATTTATGGGACTTCAGAAAATAAAACTTCAGTCGTGTCTTTTAACATAGAAGGAATTCATCCTTACGACATTGGAACAATTATTGATAAACTTGGTATAGCGGTTCGCACAGGTCATCATTGCGCTCAACCTATTATGAATTATTTCGATATTCCGGGCACTGTAAGAGCAAGTTTTTCGTTTTATAATACAAAAGAGGAAATTGATACCTTTGTTGATGCTGTGAAAAAAGCAAAAATGATGTTGTCATAATTTAAAACTAAAAACTATGAGAAAATTAGCGTTTATTGGAGCCTTGATGTTTATTTTACTTTCATGTAAATGTAAAAAAGATGCTATGGAAGCAAACACATCATCTCAAGCAGCAGTTGAAACTGTTAAAACCAATGATAGTGGATCAACAATTGTTGCGCCAGAAAAAGATAATGTTTCTCAAAGCAACTTAAAAGAAGATCTTCAAGAACAAACAACGATGGTTGAGTACAATGCTAATACAAGAGGTTATTTTTTGAAATTAGTGTTTAGTGGTAATAAGCTGATGTTTACAAATGAAAGAGATTCAGATAACCTTAAGACAGTTCAATTGGATAAAACCCAATTGGATGAGCTAAACAAACTGTTAAGTTCAATTAATGTAGACGGATTATCTGGTTTAAAAGATCCAACGCAAAAACGTTTTTATGATGGTGCAGCAATAGCAAATTTAAAAATTACAAAAAACGGAAAAGAATACAATACAGTAGATTTTGATCACGGATTTCCGCCTGCTGCTATCGAAAAGTTTGTTAGCAAATTGGTTTCTTACACAAAATAGAAGTAGAAAAAGATAATGACAATTCAAGAAATTCAAGAATACATCATCGAATTAGGAAAATCACTTCCTTTAATAGATGAACAATATAAAACTGAAGAAAATATCATAAAAGGATGTCAGTCGAAGGTTTGGATACATGCAGAACAGCAAGAGGACAAAGTTGTTTTTACAGCCGATAGTGATGCAATTTTGACTAAAGGAATTATTGCGATATTGATAAGAACTTTTTCTAATCAAACACCAAAGCAAATTTTAGATGCCGATACTAATTTTATTGATGAAATTGGACTAAAAGAACATTTATCGCCAACACGTGCAAACGGATTGGTATCAATGATTAAACAAATTAAAATGTATGCCTTAGCTTTTCAGGCTAAAAATTAAAAGATGGAAGAATTTAATGATACAATAAATTTAGGTGAAGAAGTTGTAAAGGTTTTAAAAACTATTTACGATCCAGAAATACCAGTAGACATATACGAATTAGGATTAATTTATGATGTTTATGTAAATGAAGATTTGGATGTAAAAATCCTTATGACTTTAACATCACCCAATTGCCCTGTTGCCGAAACATTACCAAATGAAGTAAAGGAAAAAATTGAAAGAATAGGTGATGTAAAAACGTGTGAAGTAGAAATTACTTTTGATCCGCCATGGAGTAAAGATTTAATGAGTGAAGAAGCTAAGTTAGAGTTAGGAATGCTTTAAGATGCAAGAAGAAATTATAAATAAAGTAGCGGCAAGTTCTTTAGTAGTTTTCGATTTAGAAGACTACTACAAGACTGGCGTGCGAACTCAGATAGATATTTCACAATGGTTAATTGAAGGGTTTTTACTCAAAGAAAAGGATTTCCGAGAAGCTTTAAAAAACCATGATTGGTCTCAATATCAAAATCATTATATAGCCATTAATTGCTCAACTGATGCTATTTTGCCTGCTTGGGCATCAATTTTAGTAGCTTCTTACGTTGCGCCTTATAGTAAAAAAGTTGTTCTTGGTAATCTTTCTGATTTAGAAACCTCAATTTATGAATCAGAATTGGCTTCTATTGATTTTTCTCAATACAAAGATAAACCGGTTATTTTAAAAGGGTGCTCGAAAAAACCAGTGCCTGAATCTGCTTATATACTAGCAATACAAAAACTTCAAGAGAACGCAAAAAGCGTAATGTATGGTGAAGCTTGCTCTGCTGTACCTATTTACAAGTCAAAGAAATAAGAATTTTTTTCATAAATTTGAGTGAACTCTAAACTCAATACTATGAAAAAAATCATATTAATCAGTTTGATTTTATTTTCTTGCGGATTCATTTCGGCACAAGTCAGTGAAAAAGCACTGATAAACAAAACTGCTGAAGCAGCCGAAAAAACTAAAGACACCACTAATATGGGGTGGAAAAAGGGAGGAAACTTTGTTTTTCTTTTCAATCAATCGGCTTTTAATAATGAATGGCTAGGTGGTGGAACGTCAAACATGGCTGGTAATATTAGCCTTAACTACGATTTTAATTACAAATCAGAAAGCATAGTTTGG
>CBFHBH010000058.1:0-9462 GCA_965653735.1 uncultured Flavobacterium sp.
TTACGTGAGTAAAAATTGAAGAGTGAGGGTCTAATTTTGAAGGAGTGTCAAGATCTAATAATCTTGGTAAAACACGCCCATATCCACTTGAATCGATAATAAATTTTGCATGAATTTCTTTTAAATTTCCAGCTGCATCTTTTACAGTTGTAATAGAATCGCTTCCATTGAATTCTACAGCAAGTACTTCGCTTTCAAATTCTAAGTCAATTCCTTTTCTAATTACTTCTTGTGCTAAAGTATTGTCAAAATCAGCTCTTGGTACTTGCCAAGTCCAATCCCAACCTTCAGAAAACTTAAATTTCTTCACCGCGAATAAAACGTGCGCCTAATTTTTTTTCAAAATTCATTGCGTCAAGAGCTGGAAACAAACCAGCTTCATAAAAATGGTCCATTACTCTGGGAATCAAACTTTCTCCAACAACTAATCGTGGAAATTTAGTTTTTTCGACAACTTTTACTTTGATATTATTATTGTGCAAATATGATGCAGATACACAACCTGATGGTCCTGCACCAATTACTAAAACATCTACAATCTCCTTTGTCATCTTTTTTCTTTTTTTTTCTTAAGAAAATATTACTTTTGCGAGTTCAAATTAACTACATATATTTTGAAAATGAAAGCGAATGTTAATTATAATTTCGCTTTAAAAAAATGAGCAATTAATGAGTACAATTAACGAGTATTTAAGTCTAAAAGAATTTGAAGACATTGTCTTTAAAAATAACCCTGTACAAGTAAGTGAAAATGTTCTGGAAAGAGTTTCGGATAGTTTCGAATTTCTGAAAGAATTTTCAGGAAACAAAGTAATTTACGGAGTAAATACTGGTTTTGGACCAATGGCCCAATATCGTATCAAAGACGAAGACCGTTTGCAATTGCAATATAATTTAATACGTAGCCACTCATCAGGAACTGGAAGGCCTTTGAGTCCAGTGTGTGTTAAATCGGCAATTTTAGCAAGATTAAATACGCTTTCGTTAGGTAATTCAGGCGTTCATCCATCTCTTATATTGTTGATGAAAGAGTTTATCAATAGAGATATCACTCCGTTAATTTTTGAACATGGAGGAGTGGGTGCAAGTGGAGACTTGGTGCAATTAGCTCATTTAGCTCTTACTTTAATTGGTGAAGGAGAAGTTTTTTATAAAGGTGAAAGAAGAGCAACTAAAGAAGTTTTTGAAATTGAAGGATTACAACCAATAAACGTAGAAATTCGTGAAGGTCTTGCTTTGATGAATGGAACTTCAGTGATGACTGGTATAGGTATCGTAAATATTTACAATGCTAAAAAAGTATTAGACTGGTCTATAAAAATATCTTGTGCTATTAATGAATTGGTGCAAGCTTATGATGATCATTTATCTGAAGAATTAAATGGTGTTAAACACCACTTTGGGCAACAAGAAATTGCTAAAAGAATGAGAGGCCATTTGGCTGATAGTTCTTTGGTGAGAAAAAGAGAAGATCATTTATATTCAGGAGAGAATACTGAAGATGTATTTAAAGAAAAAGTGCAAGAATATTATTCGTTAAGATGTGTGCCTCAAATTTTAGGACCTGTTCTAGATACTATAAATGGAGTTGCAAAAGTTCTTGAGAATGAAATTAACTCTGCAAATGATAACCCAATTATAGATGTAAAAAACAAGCATGTTTACCATGGAGGAAATTTTCATGGAGATTACATTTCGTTAGAAATGGATAAATTGAAAATTGTTGTGGCTAAACTTACAATGCTTGCTGAAAGACAGTTAAATTATTTATTGAATTCTAAAATTAACGAAATTTTACCTCCTTTTGTAAATTTAGGAACTTTAGGTTTTAACTTTGGTATGCAAGGAGTTCAGTTTACAGCTGTTTCTACTACAGCAGAAAGTCAAACTTTGTCTAATCCTATGTATGTGCATAGTATTCCCAATAATAATGATAATCAGGATATTGTGAGTATGGGTACAAATGCAGCTGTAATGACAGGAAAAGTAGTTGAAAATGCATTTGAAGTTTTAGCTATTGAATTAATTACAGTTGTTCAGGCAATTGATGCATTAGGTTTTAAAGGACAGGTTTCTTCGACTACAAAATCTATGTATGATGAAGTAAGAAAAATTGTGCCTGAGTTTAAAAATGACATGGTAATGTATCCTTTTGTTCAAAAAGTAAAGGATTACTTGATGGCCGAATAAATTTATATTTTAAGCGATACAAACTATGAAAAAGCTTCTCTTTTTATTAATTGTTTTTGTTCAGTCAGTGACAGGGCAAGAATTAGCACTAGTAAAAAGTGAAGGTAAATTTGGATATATTTCTAAAACAGGAGAGTATGCTATTGAACCAAAGTTTAAAGTTGCTAAAAATTTTTCTGATGGTTTAGCAGCAGCAGAAGAAAATGATAAATGGGGATTTATAGATATGAAAGGAAGTTGGGTGATTAAACCAACTTTTGATGATGCCAAATATTTCAATAGCGGAATCTGTGTTGTTGCCAAAGATAAACAATGGTTTTATATTAATAAAAAAGGAGAAGCTTTAAAGATGCCTGCATCTGATAAGGTATATGATTTTGATGAAGGATTAGCTATAATCAAACAGAATGAAAAGATAGGTTTGATTAATACAAAAGGAGATGTTGTTGTTCAACCAACATATCAAATCATTAAATCTTTTAATGAAGGTTTTGCTCAAGTAAAAAAGGACAACAAATGGGGAATTATCGATAAAACAGGTAAAGTTGTTGTAAGTATCGATTATGATGATTTAGGTGATTTGTACAAAAACATTACTTGGGGTAAAAAAGGAGAATCATTTGGCTTAATTATTGCTAATAAGTTTACCGCAATTGAAGGAGCAACCAAGATTTGGGATTTTGAAACTAGCGATATCACTTATGCTAAAAAAGGCGAAAAAGTTGGGTTTATAGATTTAAAGGGGAATTGGATTATAGAGCCAAAATTTGATAAAGCGAGAGCATTCGTTAAAAACTTTGCGCCAGTATGTGAAGGGAAAAAATGGGGATATGTTGATACTAAAGGTAACTATTTAGTTAAACCAATGTATGATGACGTCGAAGTTTTTAGTAAAGACGGATTAGCACCTGTTAAAGAAAAAGAATGGGGTTTTATAAATACATCGGGTAAGATGGTTATTCCTGCGAATTATCAGATTTCTGCTGGAGGACTAGCTGGATTATTCAAAAAAAATAATGATAAAGGTTTTGTAAACGGTTTAGCAAGAGTCGCTATAAAATCAGAAAAAAAATATTGTTTTCTAAAACCTGATGGAAGTGTGTTAGGAAATAAAAAATTTGAACAAGCAGAATTATTTCAAAAATAAAAATATAAAAGATGAAATGTGCCTTAATTACAGGTGGCTCAAGAGGAATCGGAAGTGCCATTTGTCAAAAAATAGCTCAGGAGGGTAATTATCATATCCTTATTAATTATCAAGGAAATCAAGAAGCTGCTGAAGCTACTTTGGCAAAAGTAAAAGAACTTGGTGCTACTGGTGAAATTATCAAATTTAATGTAGCACATGCTAGCGAGGTTACAACTGTGTTGACTGCTTGGCAAGAAGCAAATCCTGATGCTGTGGTTGAGGTAATTGTGAATAATGCAGGGATAACTCGTGATGGATTATTCATGTGGATGTCACAAGAAGATTGGAACAACGTTATTAATACAAGTTTAAATGGTTTTTTTAATGTTACCAATTTCTTTATTCAAAAATTATTAAGAAATAAATACGGAAGGATAGTTAATATGGTGTCAGTTTCTGGAGTAAAAGGAACAGCAGGACAAACAAACTATTCTGCTGCAAAAGGAGCTGTTGTTGCAGCAACTAAAGCATTAGCACAAGAAGTGGCTAAAAGAAATATTACCGTAAATGCTGTAGCGCCTGGTTTTATCAGAACTGATATGACTGGTGATTTGGATGAAAAAGAATTAGCAAAACTTATTCCAGCAAATCGTTTTGGTGAAGCAGAAGAAGTTGCTGATTTAGTAGCTTTCCTTGCCTCAAGAAAGGCAGGTTATATTACTGGAGAGGTTATAAATATAAACGGAGGGATTTATTCATAAAATTACTTATTTAAAGAATGGATAAAAGAGTAGTAATTACCGGAATGGGAATTTATTCTTGCATAGGAACTTCATTAGAAGAGGTTAAAAACTCATTGTATGAAGGTAAATCAGGGATAATTTATGATGGGGAAAGAAAACAATTTGGTTTCCGGTCTGCTTTAACAGGAGGTGTTCCAAGACCAGATCTAAAAAATCTTCTCAATAGAAGACAAAGAGTTAGTGTTGGTGAGGAAACGGAGTATGCTTATATGGCAACTATTGAAGCACTTAAAAACGCTAATATAGACGATGCTTTCTTTGATGAAAATGAAGTAGGTATTATCTATGGAAATGATAGTGTTTCATTAGCGATAATTGAAGCTACTGATATTATAAGAGAGAAAAAAGATACCACACTTATTGGTTCGGGAGCGATTTTCAAATCGATGAATTCTACTGTGACTATGAATCTTTCGACTATTTTTAGATTGAAAGGTGTCAATCTAACTATTAGTGCAGCTTGTGCTAGTGGATCACATTCGGTAGGATTAGGATACCACTTAATTAAAAGTGGTCTTCAAGATATGATTATCTGTGGTGGAGCTCAAGAGATAAACAAATATGCTATGGCTAGTTTTGATGGTTTAGGTGTATTTTCTACAGATGAAGATAATCCAACTAAAGCCTCTCGTCCATTTGATGCTTCACGTAATGGTTTAGTGCCATCGGGTGGTGGAGCAACTTTAATTCTAGAAAGTTACGAATCTGCAGTGAAAAGAGGAGCGCCTATTATTGCAGAAGTAGTTGGTTATGGTTTTTCGTCAAACGGAGGACACATTTCTACCCCAAATGTCGATGGTCCTGCAATTGCAATGCGAAGAGCTTTAGAACAAGCTAATATAAAACCAAGTCAAATAGATTACATAAATGCGCACGCCACATCAACACCAGTTGGTGATGCAAATGAAGCAAAAGCTATCTTTGAAATTTTTGGTGAAAGTAACCCTCCAGTGAGTTCAACCAAGTCAATGACTGGCCATGAATGCTGGATGGCCGGTGCCAGCGAAATAGTCTATTCGATGATGATGATGCAAAATTCGTTTGTAGCCCCAAATATTAATTTAGAGAATCCTGATGAGGATTCAAAAAAATTAAATATTGCAACAACTACCATAAATAAAAAAATTGACATATTTTTGTCAAATTCTTTCGGATTTGGAGGAACAAATTCGGCTTTAGTAATAAAAAAAGTATAGTGATTTAGAGATGAGCAAAGAAGAGATTATTGAAATCGTAAACGGATTTTTGGTTGATGAATTTGAGGTTGATGGTGATACAATTTCCCCCGAAGCTAATTTAAAAGATACATTAGGTTTAGATAGCTTAGATTATGTTGATCTAGTAGTAATTATTGAATCAAATTTTGGTGTAAAACTTGGGGAAGCCGATTTTGTTGGCATTGATACATTTCAAAAGTTTTATGATTTAATTGAAAATAAAATCATAGCAAAAGGGTAAATAAAATGAGCGAGTGGGACGGAAAATCAAAAGGGTCACTCCTCGGATATAAAATTTTTGTATACTGCATAAAAAAGCTCGGAATCAAAGCAGCTTACTCTGTCTTGGTTTTTGTAGCTTTTTATTATTTTATATTTGAGAAGCGTTCTAACAAAGCAATTTTTTATTATTTCAATAAAAGATTAGGTTACTCGTACCTTAAATCTATATGGTCAGTTTATAAGAGTTACTTTGTTTTTGGACAAACAATTATTGATAAAACGGCCATTTCTGCTGGACTTCGCGATAAATTCACTTATGAATTTGATGGTGTCGAATTACTCAAGAAACTTTTGGCTGAAAAAAAAGGAGGTGTTTTAATCAGCGCCCATGTTGGAAATTTTGAAATAGCCGAACATTTCTTTGGAGAAATTGATTTAGATTTTCAAATCAACTTGGTAACTACAGATATGGAGCATTCTGCAATCAAAGAATATCTTGAGAGTGTTACAAAAAAATCTTCGATTAAATTTATCCTTGTTAAGGATGATTTGTCACATATCTTTGAAATAAACAATGCCTTGGCAAATAATGAATTGATTTGTTTTACTGGAGATAGATATTTTGAAGGGACAAAGACATTAACAGAGGAATTGTTAGGTCAAGAAGCACATTTTCCAGCTGGACCGTTTTTGATCGCATCAAGATTAAAAGTGCCTGTATTGTTTGTGTACGTTATGAAAGAAGCAAATTTGCATTATCATTTGTATGCTCGTGAATCTGAGGCAAAACATAGAGATGAAAAAGGATTATTAACAGCTTATACAACTAGTGTAGAAAAAATGCTTGCTCAGTATCCTTTACAATGGTTTAATTATTTTGATTTTTGGAACGCGTTAAATAAAAAGTAAATGAAAAATGTTCTCGTACTTTATTACACTCAATCAGGTCAGCTAGAAGAAATCGTTAGAAATCTTTCATCTCCTCTATTATCTAGTTCAGACATTAACCTTACGTTTTGTGATATTAGTTTAGAAAAACCTTTTCCATTTCCTTGGGAAAAAGCTGCTTTTTTTGATGCTTTCCCAGAATCTTTTTTACATATTCCATCAAAAGTACTGCCTCCTTCAGATGAGGTTTTAAATAAAAAATACGATTTAATAATTTTAGGATATCAAGTTTGGTATTTATCACCATCTATTCCTGTAAATTCATTTTTACAGAGTGAATATGCTAAAATACTGTTTAATGAAACTCCTGTTGTAACCGTTATAGGCGCTAGGAACATGTGGGTGATGGCGCAGGAGAAGATGAAAGGGATTTTGAAAAACCTTAATGCTAAATTAGTTGGTAATATTGCTTTAGTAGATCGACATATAAATCATGTAAGTGTTATAACGATTGTGAATTGGATGTTTTCTGGAAAAAAAGAACAGGCTGGTTTTTTACCAAAAGCAGGTGTTTCAGATGAAGAAATAAATGGAGCATCAAAATTTGGTGAAATTATCTTAAATCACCTTAAAAATAATTCTTTCGAGCATCTTCAAGAAAATTTGTTAGAAAAAGATGCTGTCGAAATAAGGCCATTTTTGATTGAAATGGACAAAAAAGCAAATAAAATGTTTAAAAAATGGGCAAATTTGATTATAAAAAGACCAAATTCACGCCCAAAATTACTAAAGGGATTTAATGTTTATTTATTGGTTGCAATCTGGTTAATTTCACCAATTGTATATATATTGCACCTTTTAAAATATCCATTGGTTTTCAACAAAATCAAAAAAGAAAAAGCCTACAGAGGAGTTTAAAATATGTTTGAAGTTTACATTACAAAATCAGGAAAGTATTTGCCTAATAAGGCTATCTCAAACGATGAGATGGAGTCTTTTCTTGGTTTAATTAATAATACGGCATCTAAAGCCAGAAGAATAATTTTGCGTAATAATGGTATTGTTACTCGTTACTATGCTTTAGATCAAAATGGAGTCCCAACTCATACCAACGCAGAACTTACAAATAATGCTATCAAAGAGCTTTATGATGAAACTTTCTCTGCAAAAGATGTTGAATTATTGTCTTGTGGTACTTCAACACCAGATAATTTATTGCCATCTCACGCAGCAATGGTTCATGGGTTGATGAAAAATCAATCAGTAGAACTTAATTCGTCATCTGGGGTTTGTAATGCAGGTATGAATGCCTTGAAATTTGGGTACTTATCTGTTAAATCAGGTAATACAAATAACGCAGTTTGTACGGGTTCAGAGCGTGTTTCTACTTGGATGAAATCAGAAAAGTTTGAAAACGAAATTGTTAATCTAAAGAATTTAGAAGAGCAACCTATTATCGCTTTCAAGAAAGATTTTTTGCGTTGGATGTTATCAGATGGTGCAGCAGCATTTTTATTAGAAAATAAACCAAAAGGAGAAAATCCTTTGAAAATAGAATGGATGGAAGCTTTTTCCTATGCACACGAGTTAGAAGCTTGTATGTATGCAGGAGGAGATAAGCAAGAAGACGGAAGTATTAAACCGTGGAGTGATTACAATGCTAATGAATGGTTGACAGAATCTGTTTTTTCAATCAAACAAGATGTTAAGATTTTAGATCAGCATATCCTTGAAAAAGGAGCTCTAAGTATGAAGGAAGCCATGAATAAAAATAATATCACAGTAGATGATATTACTTATTTCCTTCCACATGTTTCTTCTCATTATTTTGTGCAGGGATTATATAAAAACCTTGCCGAAAAAGGAATTGAAGTTCCTATGGAAAAATGGTTTATGAACCTAAAGAATGTAGGAAATGTTGGTTCTGCATCAATTTATTTAATGTTAGAAGAATTAATGAATTCAGGAAAACTTAAAAAAGGAGATAAAATATTATTATCTGTTCCTGAAAGCGGAAGATTCTCTTATGCCTATGCTTATTTAACAGTTTGCTAATGATGACAACTTTACCCATATTAGATGCAACATTTGTTGGAAGTTTAATTCCGCAAAAATTTCCATTTGTAATGGTTGATAAACTTATGTCATTTTCTGAAAACGAAGTGGTTGCAGGTTTAGAAGTTTCTTCAGATAATATCTTCGAAAATCAAGGTGTTTTTCAAGAATCAGGACTTATCGAGCACATGGCACAATCTGTAGCGTTATTTACAGGTTATCAATTTTATTTAAAAAATGAGCCAGCACCAACAGGTTACATTGGCTCAATAAAATCAATTGATATCTTAGAACTACCAAAAGTAGAAGACAACGTTGTAACAACAGTAAGTGTACTTCATGAATTTATGGGAGTAACTTTAGTTGATATCGTTTGCCGTGTTAATGATAAAGAAATTGCCAAAGGGCAAATGAAAACCGTTTTAGCAAGTTAAAATGCAGACGTACGAAAATACCATAGAGATTCAAAACTTTTTGCCCCATAGAGCACCAATGCTTATGGTTGACTTGATTTTGGAACTTAATGAACAAAAAGTTAAAACGATTTTCGAAATAAAAAGTGATAATCTATTTGTAGGAGATAATCATTTTGCCGAAACAGGTCTTATAGAAAATGCAGCCCAAACTTGTTCAGCAATTGTAGGTCAGACATTTTTCTTAGATGATAACAATGATGTCAAAGAAAATGTTGAGGTTATAGGTTTCATCAGCGGAATTAAAAAAATAACAATTCACAAACTTCCAAAAGTTGGAGAAGTAATTAGAACAGAAGCAACATTAAGTTCTCGCTTCGATTCAGATAATTATTGTATTTGTACTATGGAATGTAAAACTTTTATAGAAGAAGAAATTCTTTTCGAAACAGAAATTAATTTATTCATTCAGAGTTATAATTTTTACATGTTAAATATTTTATTGTTTGTCTATAAAGTATAAAAAAATATATTAAAATTTAATT
>CBFHBH010000059.1:0-9334 GCA_965653735.1 uncultured Flavobacterium sp.
ATAATACGTAATGATAAGTACTTTTTTCATAAAGCTTTAGCTAAATTAATTCCTAACCAAGTTGCCATTATTCCTACTATAACACTCAAAGCTATATATAATAATGCTGTAAACATCTGGTTGTTTTGCATTAACTGAACATTTTCTAACGAGAAAGTAGAAAACGTAGTATATCCACCACAAAATCCAGTTATTAAAAAGAATTTTAAATCTTGAGAAAGCAAATTTTGCTTCTCAAAATAACCAAAGAACAAACCTATTAACAAACATCCAACAATATTAGTCACAAACGTAGCATATGGAAAAGCGTCATTTTTTATTATAATAGAAGTTAGGTAGCGTAAAACGCTACCTAAGGCTCCTCCTAATGCTATGTAGACAATTGTTTTCAATTATTTTTCGCTAACCAACTTCTTTCTTTCAGAATAAACTACGAAACCTAGTAATCCTAAAATTCCAATAAAACTAATTAATGAAATCATACTTCCTGTTTTAACCACTTGTGGTTCGAACTTAAACTCAATAGTGTGTTTTCCTGCTGGAACAGGTAATCCTCTTAAGGCATAGTCTACACGATAATGTTCAGTAAGTTCACCATCTATGTAGGCATTCCAACCATTTTTATAATACATTTCAGAGAAAACTGCGAAACCATTATTTGGATTATTTGAAGTATACTTTAATTCATTTGATTTGTATGAATCAAGCTTAATAACTGCAGTTGTATCTTTTACAAACTGTTTCGTTGCAATTTTAAATTCATTACCGTTTACAAAAGCTACATTCTTAGAATCAAATTTCGTCAACGCTTTCATTTCAGCATCAGCAGAATTCAACTCTTTAATTTCTTTTACAAACCAAGCATTTCCGTTAGCTCCAGTACTTTTGATAGTTATTTGTTCACCTTTTTCGTTAGTTTGAATAAGATACTTAACATTCAACATATTAAGTACTTCCAAGTTGTTTTTTACAATTTGATAGTCAAACAACTCTTGCATTCTACGTGGTTTTGCTGCATGATAACCACCTATAGATTTGTGAAAATAGGAAGCTCTTGGGTCACTCATGGCATTTTGAGAAACTTCAAATACTCTGTAATGTGATTGGTCCTTTAAAATCGCTTCATCAAAAGGAGCTTCTATAAATGGTTCATCAACTTCGTGAGCTGACACAAAACTTGAAGCATTCAAATAATTTTTATCAATAAAGAACAAATCGGCTACCATTAAAACTCCAACAAGAATTATTGCTACTTTTTCAGAAATTCTATTCTTAATAGACAACCATAAAGCTCCAAAAGCAACAATTATAAAAAAGGTAGAACGCAATAAATCAGCTGAAAACATTGATTTTCTATCGGCTTTTAAAGCGTCAACAAATTCTGGCCCATATGATTGAATAAAATATGAGTCACTTCCTCCTGCAAAACTGAAGCTTCCTTTAAAAAGGAACAACAATACTAAAACACCTACACTTACTGCTCCAGATTTCCATAAACTAGCCCATTTTTCTTTTTCTTCAAGCTTAAAGAAAGACTGTAATCCCATAATTGCTAGAACAGGAATACAAATTTCTAATACAACTTGTATAGAAGATACTGCTCTAAACTTGTTGTACATTGGCACATAATTGATAAAGAAATCAGTCAATAACGGGAAATTTTTACCCCATGATAAAAACAACGAAATCAAAGCTCCAGCAAGAAATGCATATTTAATTTTTCTTTTATCAGCAAATAAAGCAACAATAGCTAAAAAGAAAACAATTGCTCCAATATAAGCAGGTGCAGCAACAATAGGTTGGTCTCCCCAATATGTTGGTAAACCTTTTACAATCTCTTTTGCTTGATCCTCTGGTACATTTTGAGCAACTACATATTTATACATTTCAGAATTTGTTCCAATGTTTTCACTATTAGAACCTCCAAAAATTCTTGGTGAAATTAAATTGAAACTTTCTAATATTCCGTAGCTATACTCTGTGATATAATCATAAGTCATTGAAGTTGCTTCGGTCTTTTTAGTCCCATCAGCATTAAAAGTCAATTCGCTTTTTCCTCTTGTACTTTCTTTAGCATACTCTGAAGTAGCCATAATGTTTGTAGCATTGGCACCAATAGCTAAAATACCTGCAACAGCAAATACTACAGCTGATTTCCATAGATGTCCAAAGTCTTTAGCTTTAATAGCTTGAATTTTGTAATAAGCTGCAATTACCAATAACAGAATTAGTAAATAATATGTCATTTGGAAGTGGTTTGCGTTAATCTCTAAAGCTGCAGCTAAAAGAGTAAGCAATCCTCCTACTAAATATCTTCTTTGATAAACCAATAAAACTCCAGCAACAACCATTGGCATATAAGCAATAGCATGTGCTTTTGCATTATGACCAACACCTAAAATAACTATTAAATAGGTTGAAAAACCAAAAGCCAAAGCGCCAAAAAAAGCTTTTAAAGGCTTTATTCGTAATGTCATCAATAGAATATAGAATCCAACAAAATATAAGAATAAATAATCGGCAGGGCGAGGTAAAAAACGAATTAATCCGTCTAATGATTTTATATAATTATGAGGATAATTAGCTCCTAACTGATAGGTTGGCATTCCACCAAAAGCGCTATTTGTCCAATAGGGTTCAGCGTCATATTCTGCTCTAAAATCATTTTGTTCTTTTGCCATAGCAGTATACTGAACAATGTCTGATTGCAGAATTTTTTTTCCTTGTAAAACCGGATAAAAATAAATAAGTGACACCAGCACAAAGCCCAATACAGCCAGTGCATGCGGATAAAAACGTTTTAGTTTGTTCATAAAATTTTGGTTGAATCAAATAAGGCGTGAAGATACTAATTTTTTAGTATCCTGTCTTAGTTTTCGTTTTTCAGTTTATTTAAAGAAATTAAAAAGCTTCTATTTAATCTTTTACTTCCTCGTAATCAACATATTCTCCAACCTGTTTCGTTGGTTTTTTAAAATCTCGTTGTGGTTTTTCTTGAGTAAAAGTATCATTAACATCAGACTGGTTGAAGTTACCTTGCTGATAGTGACGATTAAAGTTTTCTTGTGCTTTATTCATCATCGATTTCATTAAAATTGGCATAAAAATACGTGCCAATATTTTGACTAAGTAATAGAATCCAATTATATAAACGATAGTTTTAAATAAACCTGTAAGAGAAGCTTCTTGCATTGTAATTTTTTTTCAAAAATAAGCATATTTGATTTAGCTCTTTCTTAAAATAATAATAAAATATACTACATTTGGTCAAACCAAACCCTAAACCTATGAGAGTATTCAAATTGCTTTTTTTATTAAGTGCCTTAATCAGTTCGAGTTCGATATATTCACAGTTTACAGATCAAATTAATTCAAACAGACCCGGTAAGTCTGCTGGAGCGTTCTCGGTTGGAAAAAAAGTACTTCAAATAGAGTCTGGAGTATATTATATTAAGGAATCACATAATATTTTGGATTATGATGCAAAAGGCTTCGGATTGGATTTAAGTGCGCGTTATGGTGTTTGGAAAGAGCAACTAGAAGTTACCCTAGATGTTCAATTTCAGATGGATAAATATTCAAGTTTATTTATTGATAAAAATAGAAGTGGTTTAAGAAATTCAACCCTTGGAGCAAAGTATCTATTCTATGATCCATTCAAAAAAGGAGAAGAAAAACCAAACATCTATAGTTGGAGAGCCAATCATCGTTTTAAATGGAAACAGTTAATCCCTGCCATTTCTGGTTATGTTGGCGTAAACTACACCATGGATAATGATTATAGCATTCCTGGCGAAGCAGTAGTAAGTCCTAAAGTTATGGCAATTGCTCAAAACAGATTTGGAAGCCGTTGGGTTTTAGTAACTAATTTAATAGCCGACAAAATTGCATCAGAAACACAAAATTTCGGTTACATCCTTACATTAACATGTGGTGTTCACGAAAAATGGTCAGCTTTCTTAGAAAATAGAGGCGTAAAAGGTGATTATTATTCAGATGGTTTCATTGCAGTTGGAGCAACTCATCTATTAAAAGACAATCTACAATTAGATATTAACATTGCAAAAAACATAAAATACACTCCTTCTATTTTCTACGGAGGGATAGGTTTCTCTTGGAGGTTTGACAAAAAACACAAAGACATTCAAATCAAAGACGGAAAAGAAGTTAAAGAAAAAGGAGATGGAAAAGAAGGAGAAGGAGGCGAAAAAAGAACTATAAAAACTCCTGAGAAACTTAAAAAAGCTGCCAAAAAAGCTGAAAGAAAAAAACGCAGAAACAAAGACAATGATATTGAACCTTCAAGCGATACTGAACAAGAAGTAAAAGAAGAACCTAAAAAGAAAAGATTAGATGACCTTGAAGAAACGCCATAATTTTTATGATTACCATTAAACAAATACATACCAAAAAAGAAATTACCGAATTTGTAAAATTCCCGTTCAAAATTTTCAAAGGAAACGATTACTGGATTCCACCAATTATATCAGAAGAGGTCGAAACTTTTAATAAAGACAAAAATCCGGCTCTAAAAACTGCAGAAGTAGAATTGTATTTAGCATACAAAAACAATGAAATTGTTGGCCGAGTAGCAGCAATAATTAATTGGGACGAAGTTAAATTACAAGAAAAAAAGAAAGTCCGTTTTGGATGGTTTGATGTAATTGATGACATTGAAGTCACCAAAACTTTATTAGAGAAAGTTTACGAATTGGGTAAAAAACATGGGATGGAAATGGCCGAAGGCCCCATAGGTTTCACCAATCTAGATAAAGTAGGAGTTCTAACCGAAGGTTTTGATCAATTGGGTACAATGGTTTCATGGTACAGTCATCCCTACTACAAGGAACATTTTGAAAAACTAGGAATGACAGTCGAAAAAGAATATTTCGAAAGCTATTTCTCTATGGAAGCTGTAAATCCAGCACCATTTCAACGCGCCAGTCAAATGATTAAGGATCGTTATGGCGTAAGAGTTTTAAATTTTACGAAATCAAAAGATGTAATGCCTTATGTTGATCAAATGTTTGATTTATTTAACGAGACATACTCTGTATTACAAACATTTGTAAAAATTAATGATGAAATGAGAGATTATTTCAAAAAGAAATACATCAGTTTCATCAATCCTGAATACATTAAATTTTTCATGGATAAAAACAATAAAATGATTGGCTTTACTATAGTAATGCCTTCTTTTGAAAGAGCAATGCAAAAAGCGAATGGAAAGCTATTCCCTTTTGGATTTTATCACTTACTGAAAGCTAAAAAAGAGTCTGAAGAAGTTGTTTTTTACTTAATTGGCATAAGCCCTGAGTATCAAAACAAAGGGATTACTGCAATCATTTTTGACGAATACTATAAGGTTTTTAAAGCTCAGAAAATCAAAAAATTTATACGAACTCAGGAGTTAGAAGAAAACCACGCTATGCATAACTTATGGAAAAACTTTGACCCAACAATTCATAAAAGAAGAAGAACCTATAAAAAAGATCTATAAAATAAAAAGTCCAATCTTTCGATTGGGCTTTTATTTATTTTAACTTAACGTATTAAGAAACATTTTCAACATTAGCTTCTGCTAAAGCCTTATAAGTTCCGTTAGTTAATTTCTCACGAATGGCTTCGAAAGCTGATAAAGTCTCATCAATATCTTTTTGAGTGTGTGAAGCCGTAGGAATCATTCTTAACAAAATAATACCTTTAGGAATTACTGGATACACAACGATAGAAAGGAAAATACCATAGTTTTCACGTAAATCATTTACCATTACCATTGCTTCAGGAATAGAACCCTCTAAGTATACTGGAGTAATACAAGTATTAGTATCCCCAATATTAAATCCTCTTTCTTTTAATCCATTTTGTAATGAATTAACGTTAACCCAAAGTTTGTCTTTAATTTCAGAAGACTTACGTAATAATTCCAAACGCTTCAAAGAACCAATTGTTTGAATCATTGGTAATGCTTTAGCAAACATTTGTGAACGTAAGTTATATTTTAAATAATCAATTACATCTTGATCAGCAGCTACGAAAGCCCCAATATTTGCCATCGATTTAGCAAATGTAGAGAAGTACACATCAATACCATCTTGACATCCTTGCTCCTCACCTGCTCCAGCACCAGTTTTACCTAAAGTACCAAAACCATGAGCATCATCAACTAATAAACGGAAATTGTATTTTTTCTTCATTTCTACAATTTCTTTCAACTTACCTTGTTGTCCTCGCATTCCAAAAACACCTTCGGTAATAAATAAAATTCCTCCGCCAGTTTCCTGAGCCATTTTAGTAGCGCGTTGAAGGTTTTTTTCCATGCTCTCTAAATCATTGTGCTTATAAGTAAAACGCTTACCCATGTGCAAACGAACACCATCAATAATACAAGCGTGAGAATCAACATCATAAACAATAATATCATTTTTAGTAACCAAAGCATCAATAATTGACACCATTCCTTGGTAACCAAAATTCAATAAGTAGGCAGCAGGCTTCATTACAAACTCGGCAAGCTCTTTTTCTAATTGTTCGTGGTAATTTGTATGACCAGACATCATACGTGCTCCCATTGGGTAAGCAGCACCATATTGAAGAGCAGCATCTGTATCAGCTTTTCTCACTTCAGGGTGATTTGCTAAACCTAAATAATCATTAATTGACCAGTTTAAAATTTCTTTTCCATGAAACTTCATTCTAGGTCCTAAATCACCTTCTAATTTTGGGAAAACATAATATCCTTCTGCTTGTGAAGCCCATTTACCTAACGGCCCTTTATTGTTTTGTATTCTTTCAAATAAATCTTTAACCATAATTCAAAAATGTAAATTTTTACGATTTTATAATCGGCTCAAAAGTAACTATTTCTATGGTATTTTAGTATTGAAATTTATAATTATTTTTAGAAGCTATTCTCTCGTCCAAAAGACGAGATCACTTTATCTTTTGTTTTCTAAAGAAAAAAACAAAAGGATGCCGTTTCCATCAGGGCTAAAAAATAAAGAGGCCCGTAAAACGGGCCTCCAATATGTATGATTCTGATTAATCAAATGTCAATTTCGTCCTCGACTCTACCGACAATATAAATAATTACTATAATGACTAATCAGAATTACAACTTAAAGATACAACTTTTTTAAATTTAAAAATCTAAAAATCAATTAATTAACTATTGATTAACATATTTTCGACTACTTGAGTTTAATACTATTAAAGTCATATTGTAATGCAAAAAATAAAAACTTTAAATAAAAAGTATGATTTTATCATTAAAAGCTAAAAATTAAGCATACATTTGCAACCGAATGACACAGCAATGTGGTTACACATTCGACAAAAAGTCGGGGGCTCCACCTCGACTTTTTACTTTTTAACACTTTCCCATTTCTTTACATCAAAATTGGTTTTTAAAAGCAAAATCAAACACCTACCTTTGGCATAATCCTAAAATTTTAGATAAATGCAACTCGTTTTCGCCTCAAACAACAAAAACAAAATAAAAGAAATGCAGCTATTAGTTCCTTCAAACATTACTATTTTGAGTCTGGAAGACATTGGTTGTGATGTTGACATTCCCGAAACTGCTAATACGATTGAAGGCAATGCAATACTTAAAGCAAATTATGTTACTGAAAATTACGGTTATCCTTGTTTTGCAGATGATAGCGGATTAGAAGTTGATGCACTAAATGGAGCTCCAGGAGTGTATTCGGCACGTTATGCAGGAGAAGAAAAGGACGACAATAAAAATATCGACAAATTATTATTTGAACTTTCTGAAAAAGCCAACAGAAAAGCTAATTTTAAGACAGTTATTGCCTTAAATCTTAATGGTGAACAACATTTGTTTACAGGAATAATTGATGGTGAAATTATTCACGAACGCAAAGGAACAAACGGTTTTGGTTATGATCCAATTTTTATAGCTGATGGTTACGAAATTACATTTGCAGAAATGTCAATTGAAGAAAAGTCTACAATTAGTCATCGTGGAAAAGCAGTAAAACAGTTAATTTCCTTTCTTAACCAATGTTAATTTTATTGAAAAATTCTTAATAAATAGCCATTAAAATCCTCAAATCATCAAATAATTTTGATAGCCTTTTTTCTAAATTATTGATTATCAAATACTAATAATTTCACAAATAAAGATTTTGTGCTAGTTTATATCGTTTATAAACACTACTTTTGCACCCAATTTAAAAATACATAATGAATAAATTTGAACAATTAGGATTGAATGAATCGCTACTGCTGGCGGTTAAAGATCTAGGATTTGAGAATCCGTCAGAAGTACAGGAAAAAGCGATTCCAATACTATTGGAGCAAAACACAGACATTGTAGCATTAGCACAAACTGGAACAGGTAAAACAGCCGCATTCGGCTTTCCGTTAATCCAGAAAATCGACGCTGATGACAAAAGCACTCAAGGCTTAATTTTATCGCCAACACGTGAACTTTGTTTACAAATCACTAACGAGATTAAACAATATTCAAAATACATTAAGGGCTTACACACCGTTGCGGTTTATGGTGGTGCAAGCATTACCGAGCAGGCGCGTGAAGTAAAAAGAGGTGCACAAATTATTGTGGCTACTCCTGGTAGAATGCAAGACATGATTAATCGTGGGCTTGTAAACATTAAAAACATTAACTTTTGTGTGCTTGATGAAGCAGACGAAATGTTAAACATGGGATTCTATGAAGATATCTGCTCGATATTATCTGACACTCCAGACGAAAAAAACACTTGGTTATTCTCGGCTACAATGCCGCAGGAAGTTGCAAGAATTGCAAAACAATTCATGCATGAACCACAGGAAATTACTGTAGGAGCTAAAAACTCAGGTTCTTCAACAGTATCTCACGAATTTTACATGGTAAACGCTCGTGACCGTTACGAAGCGTTAAAACGTTTAGCAGATGCTAATCCGGATATCTTCTCGGTTGTTTTCTGTCGTACAAAACGTGATACACAATCTGTTGCAGAAAAATTAATCGAAGACGGATACAATGCAGCAGCTTTACACGGTGACTTATCTCAAGCACAACGTGACGGAGTAATGAAAGCATTCCGTGGTCGTCAAATTCAAATGTTGGTTGCTACCGATGTTGCTGCTCGTGGAATCGACGTAGACAACGTTACACACGTAGTAAACTACCAATTACCTGATGAAATAGAAACCTACAACCACCGTTCAGGTCGTACAGGTCGTGCAGGTAAATTAGGTACTTCTATTGTTATTGTAACTAAGAGTGAAATCAGAAAAATCCATGCGATTGAAAAAATCATCAAACAAAAATTTGAGGAAAAATCAATCCCAAGCGGAATCG
>CBFHBH010000060.1:0-9300 GCA_965653735.1 uncultured Flavobacterium sp.
TGTTTTTGTTAAACCTTCAAGATAAGATTCATGAGCTACTTTTGAAAGATAATCTACATTTTTACGCATCACATAACGCCACACAGCCTGATTGATAGGTGTGTAATCTTCGTAATCTTGCGCTTTGATAAATTGTTTTAAATGAGCAGGTAACTTATCAATCAACGGATTGCTTTCAAAGTGAGTTTCCATGAATTATATTAGTTGTAATTGTTTGTAAAGTTAAGAAATGTTTGATGAGATTACAATGATTTTGACATTGTACTCCAGCATTTAACATCTATAAAAATTGAAGAATACGTAAAAAACTATTGTTTTGGGCTTTCAGATTCTAAAAGTTTTTGTTTTTGAACCCTGTTTTTTAGCATATTAACATAACGTAAGCCAAGCTTGTCTCCATAGTCTGTATATGCTTTCGAAGCCCATTCAATAGCTTTGTTTAAATCTCCATTTATTTCATTAATAATGGCCATATTGTAACAAGCTCTTCCTGCAATTTTAGAATCAGGATTATTGGTTTCTTTTGCCCAAAGTTCTGCAGCACCATCCCAATCGCCAGTTTGAGCTCTTCTTTTCCCTATTTCGAAATTGTTGGTTCCTTTTACATAATAATCTCTTGAAACTCTAGTATAATAGGGTAGTAGTTTGGCAGCATAATCTTGACCTATTTTATCACTGATATTTAAAACAGCTTCTTTTCTGCCAATTATAGCTTCAACAGCTCTTACAGGATTAATTCCTTTTCCTGATAGTGTTATGTTATTATTCGCAACGTACTCATCAACCATAACTTTTTGTTGAGGATAATAAATTCGCCACCCCATTTTAATTAATGTATTAATTGTAGCCTGATGTTCAATAGCGGGTATTTTTATGCCAAGAGGGTTTGCTATTTGTGTTGTAGATGTTTTGTAATCTACTTTAGCATCGGTGTCATAAAATGAAAGCTCATATATGACATTTAGGTTGTTATCTTTACACAGTTTTTCAGCTTTATCCCATGGAATTGATTCTGAAAAGACTGCTAAGCCTGTATTTTTAAATTTTGAACTATCTAAGGTGATTACTCTTTTTACTTGTTCATTTTTTTTAAGTTCAGTCATCAATCCTTGTACAGATGCATTGGACCCCAATTTGTCTAAGTTTTTCCCCTCTGCTGAAAGGATTTTATCAATTGCATCTACACTTTCGTTTCCTTTTGACGGAGCTGTTCTGTTAATGATACCTATTTTTAAATCGCTATTAGTAATAAAAATTGGAGCCGGCTCTGTAACTCTTAATGTCATTAAGTTTGTAGAACTGCATGATGAAATTAAAATAACAAGAAGTAGGTATAAGTAATTTTTAATCATATTGATTTGTGTTTTAAATAATTAACCCGTACGTTTTTGTACGGGTCAATATTATAAATAAATTTTAAACTATCTAGATTGAGGAGGAAATTGTTCTAATATTTTAGAAACAAATTCATTGGCTCTTTCGTCTTTTTTCTCTACACAGTGGGTTAAATAACCTGTTCCTACACCTTGCCAAATTAATTCTTTGTTTTTGGCGTCAATTAAATCAATGTATAAAGTTCCTTCTGTAGAGGTTGTAACATAAGGTCTACCTCCCCAAAAATATGGATTCCAACCGTAGCCCCAACCATATCCCCAGCCAGAATAATATTGGTTTACATCTACACGTTCTCTTTCTTTTGTAAATATATTAACCAATAGATCTGGAGAATCACTTTTTGAAAAACCTTTTGCGCTCATTTGAGCATCAATAGAGCGAAGAATTCTTTTTTTATCTAAATCAGAAATTTCAGCTTTATCTATACCACTTTTATGAAAAGCATAGGTTTTATATTGTCCAAAGTTGGCATTTTTGTCATAATCTGCATTAACCCTTACTGAACTACACGAGGCAAGCACAAAAAGTAATGCTACTGATAATAGTTTTAAAGTTTTCATATTTTAAGAGTTTAAAATTGTTTTTCTTTATTAAAATTACAAGAAATTTAGTTTAAACCGTTTGAAATAATTATAAAACTTAAAAATCTAGTAATCCTTCTTCAACCATATTAGGCAATGTGACTTTCAAAAGTGGCTGATTTTCCATTGCTCTTTTGATAGCGAAAACCGCTCCTTCGTTTCTTGCCCAGCTTCTTCTTGAAATACCATTGTTGACATCCCAAAAAAGCATTGATTCTAAACGTCTTGAAGCTTCTTTAGTACCATCAAGAACCATACCAAATCCGCCGTTTATTACTTCGCCCCATCCAACACCGCCACCATTGTGGATTGAAACGCATGTCGCTCCACGGAAACTGTCTCCAATTACATTGTGGATGGCCATATCGGCTGTGAAACGGGAACCGTCATAAATGTTAGAAGTCTCGCGGTACGGCGAGTCGGTTCCGGAAACGTCGTGATGATCGCGCCCTAAAACTACATAGCCGATTTCGCCTCGGGCAATCGCCTGATTGAACGCTTCGGCAATTTTGGTTCTTCCTTCGGCATCAGCGTATAAAATACGAGCTTGTGAACCGACTACTAATTTGTTTTGTTGAGCTCCTTTAATCCATTGAATGTTGTCGGCCATTTGTTGTTGGATTTCAGCAGGTGAATTCTTCATCATTTCTTCTAAAATATCACAAGCAATTTTGTCTGTTTTCGCTAAATCTTCTGGATTTCCAGAACAACATACCCAACGGAATGGTCCAAAACCATTTTGCGGTGTGCTTATTAATTGCAGCAGCATGACGACGTAATGTCTTTTGAACTTCTGTTTTAAATTGTTCTGGATTGTTAGCCATCATTTCGTTGGCATCTTCAAAAGAAATTCCAACAGGATAATAACCTCCAGCCCATGGATTGTGAAGTGAAGTTTGATCTGATCCTAAATCGATGTGTAAATTTTCTTGATCGAATTTTTCCCAAACATCTACTATATTTCCTAGATAAGCAATAGATACAATTTCTTTTTCTTCTTGTGCTTTACGAACTCTGGTAACCAATTCGTTTAAATCTTTAATGATTTCGTGAATCCAACCTTGTTCGTGGCGAATTTTTGTAATTTTAGGATTTACTTCGGCACATACAGTTATACATCCAGCAATCGTTCCTGCTTTAGGCTGAGCACGACTCATTCCTCCTAGACCTGATGTTACGAATAGGTTTCCTGATGGATTTTTTCCAATTTTTCTAAAACCGTTTAATACTGTAATGGTAGTACCATGCACAATTCCTTGTGGGCCTATGTACATGTAACTTCCGGCGGTCATTTGTCCGTATTGAGTAACACCTAATGCATTGACTCTTGGGGCATCTTTGTGCGATGGGAAAAGTCCCATTGGATGACCAGAATACATAACTAAAGTTTGTTCTTCTGTCATTTCAGCAAGATACTTCATTGTTAATCTGTACTGTGCCCAGTTGCTGAAAACCCCTCCGTTTCCACCATAGGTAATTAATTCGTGCGGATGTTGTGCTACTGCGTAATCCAAGTTGTTTTGAATCATTAGCATGATAGCTTTTGCTTGTTCAGATTTTCCTGGATATTCAGAAATTGGTCTGGCATACATGCTGTAATCAGGACGTAGACGATACATGTAAATACGACCGTATTGTTCTAATTCGGCTTTGAATTCAGGGATTAGTTCCGCATGATGTTTTGATTCAAAATAGCGTAGCGCATTAGTTATGGCTAACTTTTTTTCTTCAGCAGTTAATATTTCTTTACGCTTAGGAGCGTGATTGATATTGTTTTCGTATGGTTTTGGTTGTGGTAAAACTGAAGGAATTCCTTCTAATATTTGTTCTTGAAAAGTCATTTTTTAAGAATTTGGTTATTCGTTTATTTTAATCTATTCGTTGAGTTTTTAACGACTAGGGATAACGAATGTCAGACCTGTGATAGGACTTGTATATTTTGACTCTGTATTTTTGTGAATGGTGATCCATTTTTACGTTGTGTTGCGTGAGGGATGGGAGCGAAGTACCATGTACTGCGGACAGCCCGACCGAAACGAAGAGTAGGGCACGCCCTATTTTTTCTTTGTATTAGTTCCTGTTTTTTTATCAAATCCGTAAGGACAATGTCTGCAACCGCTTTTACAGCAATAACCTCGTTTGAGATGGTATTTTTCTGTAAAACATTTATATCCTTCGGGAGTGTAATAAAAATCTTCGCCCTCGATTAATTTATTTTCGTTATTTTGCCCAAACATGGACACAAATTTAAAACTTTCGGAGGTATGATTCTTATTGTTTTTAAATATTTTACCCCAAAAGGGTTTAGAGGGATTACTTTTTTCCCTTTTGTGTTTTTAGTTGATAAAGAAGACAAGAAAAATCCTTTTTTTGTGAATCATGAACGAATTCATATAAAGCAACAATTAGAAATGTTGATTGTACCTTTTTTTGTTTGGTATTTTATTGAGTTTGTTTTTAGATGGATTCAGTTTAAAGATAAGCACGTTGGGTATCGAAATATTTCATTTGAACGTGAAGCATATAAAAATGAAAAAGACCTTTGCTATTGTAAACAAAGGCCTTTTTGGGGATTTTTAAAATACGTTTAGTAAATTATTTTTTTAACAACTTCTGCATCGTTTTCAAGTTTTACTTTTACAATTAATACGTTAGTTGTAGGTCTAACTTCTGTTATTGAAATTTCGTTATTGTTTACTTTCTTTTTAGTAACCAATGTTTTTCCAAGAACATCATAAACTGTTATTTCTTTAATTTTTTCTACAGATGATTTTACGTTAATACTGTTATCTGCAAATATTGTAATAGCATTGTTGTAATCAAAAGTACTGTTGCCTAATGTTTGATTTGTATAACGTAATACAAATACCGGATTAGTTGTTCCTAAAGCAGCATTTGTATAACGCAATACAAATCTGTCTATAACCTCGCCTTGTGGAGCTGAGAAGATATAAGGAGCAGTTCTTAAATCATGAATTAAGTTTAACTGTTTATCTTCAAGATAAATGGCTTGGCTTTGATTGTTAAACAAACCGTCTACTCCTTGTATTGCTATAGTGTAGCTACCAGTTGTTGGTAATTTAACCGCAAGAGGGACTTGGTCATTTTGATCAAAAGGTAAGCTTCTACCTTGAATAATGTTTCTGTCATAGCCATCTGCTAAAATTAGCTTTTAGATCTGCTTGAGCATCGTACATTTGATCTTTACTGTTTGTTGCTCCATCGACATAGGCTATTAGAGTTGAATTACTTGCAGTTGGAGAAACTAAATCTAGCCAAATTCTACCTTCAGGATTAGTATTTGTGTTTTTGAAAAATTGATCGTTTCTAAAAGTGTTACTTCTCATTGCATTAGTAAACGTTGCATTTGATGAAGTTGAAGGACTAGTGTGAAGCATCTTAGTTATAAAACTTTGTCCAGCTCCAATATATCCATCAAATCCATTTTGAGTTTGAGCTCCTGATAAGTTATAAGTTAAATAGTCTGTAACCTCATAGTTATAACCATAATTGTTATAGAATGGATCTGGAGCAGCTGCATTAGGAGCAATTCCATGAGTCCAAATTTTTATGAAACCATCTAGATTTGTAGCGTTGGCAGTTAAGAAAGCTTTTGCGTCAATTGATGAAGGATATGGATTGCCAATTAGATTCCAATTGTCATCATCTTGTGAAGCATTAGTTGGGGAATATGGTGATGCATATGTAGAAGCTGTATTATACGTTCCTCTAGAAATTGGTGTTGTAATATTACCATTGTTTGGCACTCCTGTAAATGTAGCTGTAAATGTAACAGGTGAATTTAGGGGGGCGTTATTTAGACCTCTCTCGATATAGCCTTTACCAATAACCATTGTTTCTGTTCCGTTATACCAATTTCCAAAATTTCCAATTCCGTTTCCTGTAACTGTAGGTGTCCATTTGTAAAGATTTGCATTATTTGAATATGTTGAAATATTAGCAGAGTTGAACCCAAAAACAGGACTTGACCAATACACATAATCACTAAAATCCACGAAAGCATTTCTATCCATGTTTATATTACCTATATTGGTTACATTGTTGATTTGAATTAGGTTAGCAGAATTTCTTACATTAAAAATACCTCCTGTGTTAACTGTAATTCTATCAGTAATAGTTAAACTAGTTCTGTTAGGAGCAGTTGGAGAAGAAATACTTAAATTTCCGCCATTTTGAACTGTTAAGTTGTGTCCAAGAGCATTGTAGTTTGCTCCAGATACAATTGCGTTTCTAGGAGCCGTAGGGATAACGACACAGTCAGCTGCTGTAGGAACTCCAGATGGAGACCAGTTTGCAGCAGTATTCCAGTCTGTGCTAACAGAGCCATTCCATGTTTTTGCTCCAGTTACTGTTACAGTAATATTGTCTTGGGCGTAGAATAAGCCTCCATCATTACAGAATCTATATTCGACTTGTGAGTAGTATGTTGTTGTCGTTGTTGGTTGAACTGCTATAGTGTCCCCAGTTCCAATTTCATTTGCAGCACTAATGCTATTTTGAAACCAGTGAACAATAGGAGCATAGTCATCACCAACTGGTACAAAGCGCCAAGCTTCATTAGTAGCTGTCCAGTCAGTGTCTAAACCGTTTCTGCCAGGAGCTACCGCGGCTTGAGTTCCAGTAGCATTTTGTATACCTACAATGGCATTATTGCCATTCCATGCGCTTCCGTCTGTATCATCCAATGGTTTGTTTTTTATATATACTTCGATTACGTTTGTATTTTCATACAATACCATCATTCCTGTATATAATTTGGTGTTGTCTCCAAATAAAGGTACATTATTGTAAGCTACTACTAGTGCTCTACAACCACTTGGTAATGTTTTTAATTCCCAACCTACTGTACCTCCTTTAGAAGGGTCAATATCATGAAAAACTCCAAAAATTGAATTTTTAAGTAAAACACTGTCACTGCTTTGTGGAATATTGTTGCTAAATGCATAACCACTAGATGGATTAGTTCCTGTTAGTGCTATTGTAGTTGGATCAAAAGTAATTATACTGTTAGAGCCAACACGACATTGTGTATATGTGTTTCCCCAAAAACAGAAATTAAAAGGTAGATTAATTACAGGCGACCAAACATCATCAATTCCTACACTAATAGGGTTTGCTAAACCAGTAAAAGAACTTGGTGGACTATAAGTTATACGCTCTATCGAGTAACTTGAAGTACTTCCTAATGGAAGATAATTAGCTGCAAGTGTAGTGACGCTAGAACTTGTACATGTACTTGTTGGAGGAGATGTGGTATAGCTAATTGTGCCATTTAATGGGTCTTGCCATCCAGAATCTGCAGAAGGACAACCTGTTGCTACATTACTAATTGGACCAAGTTGTGTTGTGAAAGGATCTGAACCTACACTACTATCTACAGCTCCACAGTCTGTAATTACAAAAACATAATATGTTGTATAGCTGTTTAAGCCTGAAAATGTAGCAGAAGTTGATGCAGTAGCAGTCCAAGCTCCACCAGGATAAGTTGGAGCTGTTGACGAAGTACTGATGGCATAATAATAACCTGTTGGAGATCCGAAAGCTGATGGTGTCCATGTAGCACTAGCCGTTGTGCTTCCTGTTTCAACAGCAGTTACTGTTGGACGACCACAAGCAGGGGGGGTACAAGCACCATTATATGTTACTGATAGTGCGAATCCAGAATAGTTAACAGAACTGTCAGATGTAAATCTAATAGTGTAAGTCTGTCCGGGATTACCAACAAAATTTATTGTCCCTGTTCCTCCATAAGTGGCAACAAGTGTACCACCAGTTCCAGAACCTTGATAAATTCTAATAGGATCTAATGTACTAGATTCTGTGTTGTAGTTGCCTGTAATCGTAATATATGATTCTGAAGTTGCATTAACGTTTATTACTGTGTATCCATCACTGCTATCAGTGTAATTTGATGAAGATCCTCCATTGTCATATATCATTATGTTGGTGCCACAAGCAACGGAATTATTTCCTGATGCAGGTACATTTTGTATAGAAGTAGAATTAAAGGTTCCGTTAGTCGAAGTTGCCGATTGTCCTGAGGCAGAACAAGTAATGATTAAATGCCATTGTACTACTGTCCCTGCTGGTGAAGGAGCAGTTGCAGTATAATTTGAATAAGTTGAAGAAGCAGATCCGACATTAACCCAACCTGCACTATTTGTGTTTGATTGCCATTGGTATGTCATACCTGTAGCGTTTGTGAAGCCTGAAGCTGAAACAGTATAAGTAGAACCTGGTGCTGCAGTAATGGGATTAATTGTAGTTGTGCCAGCAATTGGTGTCCCCGAGCATGATGGTAAAGCAGGTACATTTAATGTGTAATCTGCATAGTTCCCATAAGGAGCTGGTCCACATGATGTTAAAGCTCCTAGATAGCTTACACCAAAGCGTACTCTGTAGTTGCCTGTAGGTTGTCCTGTTGGAATAGTGATAGCACCTGAATATGTCGAAGCATAAGAAGTTGTTGAAAAAATAGTTTCTCCTGCATCAGCAAAATCACCATCATTATTCCAGTCTATCCAACAATAAAAATAGTATGTACTTGCTCCAGCGGATCCTAGGTTTACGTTTATTGATGAACCTGAATATTGTGAAAAAGATGTTCCTGAATTATTAATGTAAGCTGAATATGAAGAAGCAGTGTAATTTATATTAGTTAACCCTCCTGTTGTTGTAATTGGTGTTAAATAATATGACGTGCTACTTGTACCACCTGTTGGAGTACAATAGCTTGCACTTGAAGTTGTAAATGTTGCTGTTGATGAATTTGAAGAGAGTCCCGAAGAAGTACAAGACACTACTAATCTCCATTGAACGGCAGTTCCAGCTGTGGCTGGTGCAGTTGCACTATAATTAGAATATGTTCCTGAAGCAGAACCCTGATTGGTCCATCCGCTACCTGTATTGTATTGCCATTGATAAGTAATGTCTGTTCCAGTTGTATATCCAGTTGCAGAAACAACATATGCGCTACTTACTGCTCCAGTCGTTGGAGATACAGAAACAGTTCCTCCTGTTGGTGTCCCAGAACATGAAACTGCATAAGTAATAATTACTTGTCCATTAGCTCCTGCTCCTCCACTTCTAGAACTTCCTCCGCCTCTTTCGCCTCCTCCGCCTCCTCCGCCAGGAATTGTTCCATTATTTCCATCTCCGTTACTTACTCCGGCTCCACCTGTAGCTGTTGAATTTCCGCCGTTTCCACCGTTTCCACCACTTGCGCCATTGGCTCCTGTTGATTCTCCGTTAACACCGTTTTGTCCAGTAGTATTAGTGCTGCCGCCAGTTGCTGTTCCGCCAG
>CBFHBH010000061.1:0-9274 GCA_965653735.1 uncultured Flavobacterium sp.
TGGATAAACTATAGGTTTGTAAATAACCACCGTCATAATAACCTGTTACCATTCCACCTGTTTTATAGCCTTTTTTTACGGCTAATTTTGATGATAAAAATGCTCCCAAAGAATTATGTAACGAATGGTATATTATATTTGGACAAACAGACCATTCTTGTGGCATATTAGCTCCTGCATCAAGAACAATTAAAATTTTATTTGTAGCCAAGAATAAAGGGCGCAATAATTCTGCCATTCTATGACCAATGTAGGCCACAACTAGATTGACATTTTCATCAAGCAATAGCTTTTCTGCAGATCTATAACATTGTTGCTTATCAGCTCCAAATCCTATATTCTCAGTTACAATTTTTACATCCTCCTCTAATCCTATTTTTTTTAAATTGGATTTGAGCCCTTCAAATAGGTCAAATCCAATTGTTGAATAATAAGTGGATTTAGGTAATAAAAGTCCAATTTTTTTCATTTATAACATTCTTGACAATAGTTATATTACTATTAGTTTTAGTTACGCGAAGGGAAAATTCCGAAAATAGCGATTGAATAATTTATTGCTAAATATGGGTTCATTATTGAAAATGGTTGACTTCCCCCAGCCATAGCTGTTGCACCCGAAACTACTGGCGCTCCTAATGAAGCAGTAGGTGATGCTGCTGGTCCAAAAGTATCGTTTACCGCATTACCAATGTAATTGTTGGTAGCAGAAGAATCTTCACTTGCAGAAGTAACAGGTATTCTTACGTTAATTCCAGTAGCAGCATGGTTGTGTATTGGCATATTGCTACTTATTAGTGTTGTAGTTGGTGTACCACCAACTTGTCCCATAGTATAGCCGGGCAATCCTGGTCCTGTTCCTTGTCCAATAGGTACACGACCTTGTAAATCAGGTAATGCAAAAGTTGTTTGCCCATTTCCACCATAGGTTGTTCCCAATAAAGAAAAAAGCGCTGTGTTTTGTGCGATAGATAAAATTTGACCTTGGCAAGTCATGTAGCTTTGAGGTGCAAAATTGAAACCAAAAATTTTGATTTCCCCAATGAAAGGTTCCGTAGACATAGTTTTAAATTTAGTTTAATTATTATTTATATCTTAATATTAATTTCTTGATGGGAAAATACCTTGAGTTGCAATAGAATAATTAATTGCTAAGTAAGGATTTAAAATTGAAAAAGGTTGACTTCCTCCCGCTGGAGCAGTTGATCCAGAAACTACAGGTGCTCCTAATGAAGCAGTAGGTGATGCTGCTGGGCCAAAAGTATCATTTACAGCATTACCAATGTAATTGTTGGTTGCTGAAGAATCTTCACTAGCTGAAGTTACAGGTATTCTCACATTAATGCCTGTTGCAGCATGATTATGGATTGGCATATTGTTAGATAGCAACGTTACATTTGTAGTTCCAGCTGCTTCTCCCATTGTGTAAAAAGGTAACCCAGGACCTTGTCCTTGTCCAATTGGCATACGGCCCCTTAAATCTGGAAGAGCAAAAGTTGTTTGACCATTCCCACCATAGGTTGTTCCCAATAAAGAAAAAAGTGCTGTGTTTGTTGCAATACTCATGATTTGACCTTGACAAAGAGCATAGCTAACAGGAGCGAAATTGAAACCAAAAATTTTGATTTCTCCAATAAAAGGTTCTGTAGACATAATTTTAAGTTTGTTTTAAGTTTGAATGTTATACAAATATAAGTTTTTTAATTAATTTCTTGTAGGAAATACCCTGAATGTCAAATATTAATACCATATTATAATACTAATTGATTTGCTCTGATACTACAGATCCAAATATCTTATTTTACAAACTTTAAATATATTGTAGCTCTTTTTATCTAACTCTCGTTATCTCTTGGTTAGGCAATAAAAATCAGTAGACATTTTTTGTTTTTTATATTATGCTAATTTACCATATAAGAAAAAGAAGTGTATAGGTATTTTTACCTGTTTTTGATGCTTTTCTTTTTTTATAAAATTATAGTATTATTTTTGTTAAATAACTTTAAAAAAGTAATTTTATTAAAATTTTTTAACAAACTTAAAACTTAATAACCATGTCTGAAAAAGTTGGAATAGAAGAAAACGTAATTTCATTAGAATGTGCTCAACAATGGGCTGCTAATTGGAGATCAAACCCTGAAAATACTGTTAAAGCTCATCTTATACCTCAAGTCGATATCACCGAACTTTTTGCTAATGAAGGGGTAGTTGATATTCGTGCCTATATTGGTGTTGATGAAGAAGGTGTGAATAAATTAATGTTGGTTGGTGTAGATAAAGATGGAAATGATTTAATCAACTATGAAAATAAAGAATTCATCTATGACTTTACTCAACCATGTCCATCAACTTGTGATGTTGACAGTCCTTTATATACTTTAAAATAAAACAATTAAAATATTTCTAATCTATCATTTTGATAGATGTCAAAAAATAAATGATTTTAGAAATTATTGCAGATTTAGGGTATTTATTCTTATTGTTAAATACTATGCTTTTTTCTATAGGCTTTTCCAAAAGAGGGAAAGCCTATAGAGCTTTCATAAGCTATTTGTGGGCTATATGCCTGATACAAATAATTTCTAAAGTTTTACATTTTTTAAGATTAAATAATTTATATCTATCTCATTTTTATTTTATATTGCAGTTCATATCACTAAGTTTTTTTTATCTAAATCTTCAACTTAATCTTTTTCAAAGAAAAATTGTTAAAACTGGTTTTATATTTTGTTTGACTGTATTAGCATTTCAATACGCCTTAAATCCTAGTGTTTTTTTTGAGTTTAATTTATTTGAAATTTTTATAACCTCCTTTTTATTAATTGTTTATGCTACTTTTTATTTGTTTAATTTATTAAATGAGAAAAAAGAGTTCTATTATATAAATTTTGGAATTTTAACTTATCTCTTTGGGAGTACTGTACTTTTTTTGGTTGGTAATCTAGTAGCTAAAATGAAACCTGAATTTAATGACGTTCCATGGATATTGAACTCGATTTTATATGTGTTTTATCAAATTTTAATATTATTGGAATTCAAAGTAAGTTTTTATAAAAACAAGGCATAATGAATAGTCCATCAATAGAACAAAGCGAGCTTATAACCGCTATAATTTACACTTTTAGTGCTTTCTTATTAATGGCAATGGTACTTGTTTTGTTTTTCTATTTTTCGCGAAAAAAAATTATTCAAAAGGAAATAGAAAAGAAAAATATGGAGATAAGTTACCAAAAAGAACTACTCCATTCTATTTTAGTTACTCAAGAAGAAGAGAGAAAACGAATCGCTCAAGATTTACATGATGCCATTAGTTCAAAGCTAAATATAGTATCTCTTAACAGTCACTTATTAACAGCAAAAGATCTTTCTAAAACTGAAATTGAAGAAATTTCTACAAACATTATAAATCTTACTACTAAAGCATTGGATAGTTCAAGAAGAATAGCCCATGATTTGTTGCCGCCAGTTCTTGAAAAATTTGGGTTACACGCTGGAATTGAAGAATTATGTTTCGAAATTAATAGTGCTAAATCTATCGAGATTGAATATAAAAATAATGTTCACTTTGATGAAGCTGATATTTTTAAGCATTTACACGTGTTTAGAATTATTCAAGAATTATTTAATAATTCAATAAAACACGGTAAGTCAACTAAGATTACTCTTTCGTTTGAAGAAAAAAATGGCTTTGTGTATTGTATGTTTTCTGATAATGGAAAAGGTTTTGATTTGAAAAAAACAGAAAATCAAAAAGGGTTAGGTATGAAAAATATAGAAAGTCGTGTTAGTTTTCTTGGCGGGGATATAAATATACATTCTGAGATTGACAAAGGAACACAGGTAGTTTTTAATTTTTAAGATGAAAAATAAAATTAAAATTATTCTAGCTGATGATGAAGTCTTGTTTAGAAAGGGTATTTCATTTTTGCTAGAAAGAGAAGAAAACTTTGAGATAATATTCGAGGTTTCTAATGGTAAGGAACTTGTATCTTTTTTACGAGAAAGTACAATTCATCCAGATATCATAATGATGGATTTGAAGATGCCATTATTAAATGGTGTAGAAACAACAAGAATAATAATTGAAGAATTTCCAGATGTTAAAATAATTGCTTTGACAAGTTATGATTCCAAATCTTTTATTGCCAACATGATAAATATTGGGGCTGCTTCCTATTTGGTTAAAAACACAACACCATCAGATATGATTAAAACCATAAACGAAGTTTATGAAAAAGGTGTTTATTATAATGATCAGGTTTTAAAAATAATTCAGGAAGGAATAGCGACTAACTTAACAAGACAAAATAAAAGTCAGTTTGATGAAGACTATCTTACAAATAGAGAAAAAGAAGTTTTGGTGTTAATTTGCAAGCAAATGAATACTCATGAAATTGCTGAAAAGCTTTTCATAAGCCCAAGAACAGTTGAAGGGCATAGAAATAATCTATTGTTAAAAACTGAATCGAAAAATGTTGCCGGACTGGTGGTTTATGCAATTCAAAATAAAATGATAACTGTTGATGATTTAGCTTTATAAAGAAGCTTTAATATTCTTGTACATAAAATCAAATTTGCTCATTTTCAGAATTCCTTTTTTAGTAATCCAATAACATTTTTATACAAAATAACTGTTTATATTTGGATAGAAATAAAATGAAGATGAGATTTAAATACCTACTGTTTTTTTTCTTAATAAGCTCTTTGGCAACAAAAGCTAATTATATTTTATTGCCAATGGATGAAACTTCGCAAAAGAATCATTTAAAGGCATATGGAATAACATATTGGACTCTTGAAAAACAATATAAAGCAAGTTGGCTTCTTAACTATCGTGGAGGTTCTTTTTTACTCCCAGATGTTTCTGAAATAAGAAAAGAATGTCAAATACGAGGTGTATCTTTTGAAGTTTTATCTGATGCAGAAGCAAATCAGATCCTTGCCGAAATAGCCAGCCCCTCGCAAAACATGGAAACCGTTATTTTAGAAAAAGCACCTAAAGTAGCAGTATATACACCAAAAGGGAAACAACCTTGGGACGATGCAGTAACTTTGGTTTTAACATATGCAGAAATTCCATATAAAGAAATTTATGATGAAGAGGTTTTAAGTGATCAATTATTACTTTACGATTGGTTGCATTTACATCACGAAGACTTTACGGGTCAGTATGGTAAATTTTATGGTGTTTATAGAAATATGCCTTGGTATATCGAACAGAAAAAAGATGCTGAAAACTTAGCACAAAAATTAGGCTATAATAAAGTATCTCAAGAAAAATTAGCAGTTGCAAAAAAAATAAGAGATTTTGTAATAGGTGGAGGTTTCATGTTTGCGATGTGTTCTGCAACAGATAGCTTCGATATTGCTTTGTCTGCTGATGGAGTTGATATCTGTGAAACAATGTTTGATGGTGATGGAAGCGAAGCAAACTATCAATCTAGAATTGATTATACAAGAACTTTTGCTTTTAAAGATTTCATTTTAGAAAGAAGACCAGAAAAGTATGAGTTTTCAAATATTGATATGACAGAGAAAAGAACAGTTCCTTTTGAGAAAGATTATTTCACATTAATGGAATTTTCTGCAAAATGGGATGTAATACCAAGTATGCTTTGTCAAAATCATACACAGTTGGTAAAAGGATTCATGGGGCAAAGTACGGCTTTTGATAGAGACCTTATAAAATCTAATGTTTTGGTAATGGGTGAATGTCAAGTTAATGGTGAAGCAAGATATATTCATTCTCAAAAAGGGAAAGGATTTTTTACTTTTTATGGCGGACATGATCCTGAAGATTATCAGCACAAGGTTGGTGATGAACCTACTGTTTTAGATTTACATCCTAATTCTCCAGGATATAGATTGATACTTAATAACATTTTATTTCCAGCAGCTAAGAAAAAACACCAAAAAACTTAAATTGATGTTTGGAAAAGTTCTTCAAGAGATTTATAAAGAATCAAAGCTACAACCTAAAGTTGGTGAAATTGCGACTTATATTCCAGAATTAGCCAGCATTAATCCTGATAAATTAGGGATAAGTTTGCTTACTATTGGTGGGGATGAAATCAATGTTGGTGATTCAAACGAAAGATTCTCAATACAATCCATTTCAAAACCTTTAACATTAGCATTGGCTTTTACATTGTTGGGTGAAAAAATTTGGGAAAGAGTAGGAGTAGAACCCTCTGGAAATCCTTTTAACTCTTTAGTGCAATTAGAATATGAAAAAGGAATTCCTAGAAATCCATTTATAAATGCTGGTGCTCTGGTTATTGCAGATATTTTAGTGTCACATTTAAAAAATCCAAAAGAAGATTTTATTACATTTTTAAAAGAATCTTCTGGAATAAATACTTTAAATTATGATTTTGCTGTGGCAAAATCTGAAGCAGCAACTGGGTTTAGAAATATTGCCTTAGCAAATTTTTTAAAGTCATTCGGGAATATTAAGAATGATGTTGATGAAGTTTTAGATTTTTATTTTCATCAATGCTCGATTTCCATGTCATGTTCAGAATTGAATAAAGTTTTTTATTTTTTTGCCAATGAAGGAATGGCATTAAATGGAAAAGAAATTTTGAATCAAAGTCAGATAAAACGAATGAATGCTTTGATGCAAACTTGCGGTTTTTATGATGAATCTGGTGAGTTTACCTACCGCGTTGGTTTGCCAGGAAAAAGTGGGGTGGGCGGAGGAATTGTTGCCATGTTACCAAAAAAATTCATCGTTTCAACTTGGAGTCCAAGATTAAATTCTAACGGAAATTCTGAACTAGGAATGTATGCTTTGGAGCAATTAACAACAAAAACTGGAATGTCTATTTTTTAGTAAATTAAAAATTACCATTACTTTTTTCTAAAGAAAATTTATTCCATAAAAAAATCCCACTCTTGCGAGCAGGATTTTTAAAATAAGTAAGTTAAATATATTGTTAAACGTTTATTATTTTACTTTGTTAAGAATAGCTTTGAAAGCTTCTGGGTGATTCATAGCTAAATCAGCTAATACTTTACGATTTAACTCGATGTTGTTAGCTTTTAATTTACCGATGAATTGAGAGTAAGACATACCCTCTAAACGAGCTCCAGCGTTAATACGTTGAATCCATAAAGCACGGAAGTTTCTCTTTTTAGCTTTACGGTCTCTGTAAGCATATTGCATTGCTTTTTCAACCGCGTTCTTAGCAACTGTCCAAACGTTTTTTCTACGACCAAAGAAACCTTTGGCTTGCTTCATTATCTTTTTTCTTCTTGCTCTTTTAGCAACTGAATTTACTGATCTTGGCATAATTTTTCTTTTTTTTGAAGTAAGGCGTTCCGAACTTTATCAGACTCTTAAAAAAGCCCACCCCAGGGTTATTAAATTGTTTTAACCAAAGAATTTTTAAGAGTATCTAAATTAGATTAGTCTTAATTGTTCTTTAACACTCTTCTCATCTGATTGGTGAACCAATGCAGAGTGAGTTAACGCTAATTTACGTTTCTTAGACTTTTTAGTCAAAATGTGACTTTTAAAAGCGTGTTTTCTTTTAATTTTTCCAGAGCCAGTAACTTTAAAACGTTTCTTAGCACTAGATTTAGTTTTCATTTTAGGCATAATTTCCCAAATTTATTTAATTCAACTTACTTACTTTTTTTGAGTAACTAGCCAATAGCCAATAGCCAATAGTTTTCTAATGCCTAATGCCTAATGCCTAATAACTATTTTTTCTTTTTCGGAGTAATGAACATAATCATTCTCTTACCCTCAAGAACAGGCATAGCTTCTACTTTACCTACTTCTTCTAAATCTTGGGCTAATCTTAATAATAAGATTTGTCCTTGTTCTTTATAAATGATTGAACGTCCTTTAAAGAATACGAAAGCTTTTAATTTAGCTCCATCTTTTAAGAATTTCTCAGCATTCTTCTTTTTGAATTCGTAATCGTGCTCATCGGTTTGAGGACCAAAACGAATTTCTTTAATAGTAATTTGTGTAGACTTTGCTTTTAGCTCTTTTTCTCTGCGCTTTTGTTCGTAAAGGAACTTTTTATAGTCCATGATTTTACAAACTGGTGGTTCAGCGTTTGGAGAAATCTCTACTAAATCCAATTCAAATTCGTCTGCTAATCGTAATGCTTCAGAAATTTTATAAACTCCTGGTTCTACATTTTCTCCTACAAGACGTACTTCTGGCACACGAATGTTGTTGTTAATTCTGTGTGCGTCTTTTTTTTCTACGCGAGGTTGAAATCCTCTGTTGTTTCTGATTGCGATAACCTTAATTTTTTAGTTAAACTTCAAATGTCTTTAATGATTTGCTAACTTCTTCATTTACAAGAGCAACAAACTCATCTATTTTTATTGTAATATTTCCTTTTCCTTCTTGACCGTGACGACGTACAGAAACCGTACCGTTTTTCTCTTCTTCTTCCCCTACAATCAACATGAACGGGAATTTTTTCGTTTCTGCTTCACGGATTTTCTTTCCGATTGTCTCGTTTCTATTGTCAATTAGGGCGCGAATTTCGTGATTTTCTAGCAAATCTGAAACTTTTTTCGCATAATTTTCATATTTCTCGCTCAAAGACAGGATTATAGCCTGTTCTGGCATTAACCACAGTGGGAAATTTCCGCCTGTGTGCTCTAATAGAATTGCGATAAAACGCTCCATAGATCCAAAAGGGGCTCTGTGAATCATAACCGGACGGTGTAATTCATTATCAGCTCCTTTATAAGTCAAATCAAAACGCTCTGGTAAGTTGTAATCTACCTGAATAGTTCCTAACTGCCAGCTTCTGCCTAAGGCATCTTTAACCATGAAGTCAAGTTTTGGACCATAGAAAGCTGCTTCACCTGCTTCAATTACATAATTCAAACCTTTGTCTTTCGCAGCACTGATAATTGCATTTTCTGCTTTTTCCCAGTTTTCAACGCTACCAATATATTTATCAGGATTATTTAAATCACGAACAGAAACCTGTGCTGTAAAGTTTTCAAATCCTAATGAACCAAATACATATAATACTAAGTCAATTACATTTTTGAACTCTTGGTCTAATTGGTCAGGCGTACAAAATAAGTGTGCGTCATCCTGAGTAAACCCTCTTACACGTGTCAAACCGTGTAATTCTCCTGATTGCTCATATCTGTATACTGTTCCAAATTCAGCATAACGTTTTGGTAAATCTTTATACGACCATGGTCTTGCATTATAAATTTCACAGTGGTGCGGACAGTTCATCGGTTTCAATAAAAACTCTTCTCCTTCTGCCGGTGTATGAATCGGCTG
>CBFHBH010000062.1:0-9245 GCA_965653735.1 uncultured Flavobacterium sp.
TGCATACCACAGTCATATCCTTTAGATACTTCTTTCACGTCGTCTTTGAAACGCTTTAATGCAATTAATTCACCAGTATAAATTACAACTCCTTCACGGATTAAGCGGATTTTATTTGCTCTGAGGATTTTACCATCAGTAACCATACATCCTGCAATTGTTCCCACTTTAGAAATTTTGAATAATTCTCTAATCTCTGCGGTACCAGTAATTTCTTCTTTCATCTCTGGAGAAAGCATTCCTTCCATTGCATCACGTAAATCGTCGATTGCCGCATAAATAATTGAATAATGACGAATATCGATTTCTTCTTTCTCTGCCAATTGTTTAGCATTTCCTGCAGGACGAACGTTAAACCCAATAATGATTGCATCTGAAGCAGAAGCTAACATCACGTCAGATTCGGTGATTGCTCCAACTCCTTTATGAATAATATTAATTTGAATTTCTTCAGTAGATAATTTAGAGAATGAATCTGATAACGCTTCAACCGAACCATCCACGTCTCCTTTAAGAATAATATTTAACTCTTTAAACTGTCCAAGAGCAATACGACGTCCAATTTCATCTAATGTAATATGACGTTGAACTCTAACTGACTGCTCACGCATTAACTGTGTACGTTTTGCAGCAATTTGTTTTGCTTCACGTTCATCTTCGTAAACAGTAAATTTATCACCAGCTGTTGGCGCACCATCCAACCCTAAGATTGAAATTGGTGTAGAAGGTCCTGCCTCTTTAACGTTTTTACCACGTTCATCTTGCATTGCTTTAATCTTACCATGGTTTTTACCAGCTAAGATATAATCTCCTACTTTTACTGTACCAGCTTGAACTAATACTGTCGATACATATCCACGTCCTTTATCTAAGAATGCTTCAACAACAGTACCAACACCTGGTTTATTAGGATTAGCTTTAAGTTCCAAAACTTCAGCCTCTAATAATACTTTCTCCAATAATTCTTTAACACCTAATCCTGTTTTTGCAGAAATATCATGTGATTGGTATTTTCCACCCCAATCTTCCACCAAGAAATTCATGGCAGCTAATTTTTCTTTAATTTTCTCAGGATTAGCTGTTGGCTTATCTACCTTATTAATTGCAAACACAATTGGCACACCAGCCGCTTGTGCGTGACTGATCGCCTCTTTTGTTTGTGGCATGATGTCATCATCGGCAGCAACTACAATAATTGCGATATCGGTAACTTGAGCTCCACGTGCACGCATCGCAGTAAACGCCTCGTGACCTGGTGTATCTAAGAAAGCAATTTCTTGACCATTATCTAATTCAACTCCATATGCCCCAATGTGTTGTGTAATACCTCCAGACTCACCCGCAATTACGTTTGTTTTACGAATGTAATCCAATAATGAAGTTTTACCGTGATCAACGTGACCCATTACAGTAACGATTGGTGCACGAGGTTTTAAATCTTCCGGTCTATCTTCAACAACTTCAATATTTTCTTCAATATCTGTAGTGATAAATTCCACATCATAACCAAACTCATCAGCAACAATTGTTAAAGTCTCAGCATCTAAACGTTGATTCATGGTTACCATGATACCAAGTGACATACATGTTCCAATAACTTTAGTAATAGGCACATCCATCATAGTAGCAATTTCACCTACTGTAACAAACTCAGTTACTTTAAGTGTTTTACTTCCTTCTTCTTGTGCCGCTAATTCAGCTTCTGTACGTTCACGGTGTGAATCACGTTTATCACGACGATACTTGGCTGCTTTAGATTTGTTTCCTTTCCCTTGAAGTCTTTCAAGGGTTTCTTTAATTTGATTTTTTACTTCTTCCTCGGTAGGCTCAACTTTTACAATAGCTGGACGCTGTTGATTGTTTCCTTTAGTAAAAGGTCTGTTACCTCCTGGTTTGTTGAAACCACCTTGACCTTGAGGTCTGTTTTGACCACCTTGCCCTTGTCCTGGTTGCCCTCCTCCTTGACCTGGCTGCCCTGGTTTTGAAGGGATTCTGTTTCTTTTTTTCTTATCAGCACCACCAGCATTTTGATTATTGTTGCCTGGCTTATTTTGATTCTGATTTTTATCTTCTGGTTTCTTTTTAGGTTTATTAAATTGAGACAAGTCAATTGTTTTTCCTGTAAAAGTTGTTCCTGAAAGTTTTTGATATTGCGTTTCGTGAGTTTCTTCGGCAGCAGTTTCGTCTGAAGGATTTGAAACTGGTTTTTCTGCTTTTTTCTCAACAACTACTGGCTTACTTTCTTCCTTAACTGGTTCAACTTTTGGAGCTTGCTCAACCTTAACAACTTCCTCTACTTTAGCCACAACAGTTTCTTCAACTTTTGGCGCAACAACCTCTGGCTCTGGTTGTTTAACTTCAACAACTGGTTGCTTGGGAGATAAATCTATTTTACCTACTTGTTTAGGACCTGTTACGTTTGCTTTTGCTTTAATAACTTCCTGACGAGCACGCTCTTCTTCTTGTTTGCGCTTTTCCTCAAGTTCGTGTTCACGCTCTAAACGAAGTGCTTCTTTTTCTTTTCTTTTTTCTTCACCAACCTCCTTTGAAGCATCTTTGTTTCCTTTATCTCCAGCAAATTGATTAGACAGGATATTATATATTTCGTCAGTGATTTTTGTATTTGGATTAGACTCAATAGTAAAGCCCTTGTCCTTTAAAAAATCGACAGCTCTTTCTAACGAAATATTAAATTCCCTTAAAACTTTGTTTATTCTTATTGTTCCTTCAGACATAAATTTTATTTATGGTTTATTTTGTTTGTAGATTAAGGATTAATCTTCAAATTCTTCTTTTAAAATCTTGATAACCTCAAGAATGGTTTCTTCTTCTAAATCGGTACGACGAACTAAATCTGCTACTGATTGATTTAATATACTTTTTGCCGTATCTAAACCAATTTTTGCAAACTCATCAATGATCCATCCGTCGATTTCATCAGAGAACTCAGTTAATTCAACATCATCATCTTCTGCAACATTGCCTTCTCTAATTACATCTAACTCATATCCTGTTAATTGACCAGCCAATTTAATGTTATGACCTCCACGACCAATTGCTTTAGATACTTCTTCTAATTTCAAATATACTTCAGCTGTTTTCTTTTCTTCATCGATTTTGATAGAAGAAACTTTTGCAGGACTTAGCGCTCTTGTTATATACAACTGTAAATTAGTTGTGTAATTGATTACGTCGATATTTTCGTTTCCTAATTCACGAACTATTCCATGAATACGAGAACCTTTCATTCCCACACATGCTCCAACAGGGTCAATTCTATCATCATAAGAATCTACAGCTACTTTTGCTTTTTCTCCCGGGATACGAACGACTTTTTTGATGGTAATTAAACCGTCGAAAACTTCTGGAATTTCTTGTTCGAATAATTTTTCTAAGAATTTCTCTGATGTTCTTGACATGATGATTTGAGGCTTATTACCTTTCAATTCAACATTTTCAATGATTCCACGTACGTTATCTCCTTTACGGAAAAAATCAGAAGGAATTTGTTTTTCTTTTGGTAATACAATTTCGTTACCTTCATCATCAACCAAAATTACAGCTTTTGGACGCACATGGTGTACTTCAGCTGTATAAATATCTCCAATTAAATCTTTAAATTGTTTGTAAAGATTTGTATTGTCATGCTCGTGAATTTTAGAAATTAAGTTTTGACGTAATGCTAAAATAGCTCTTCTTCCTAAATCGATAAGTTTAACTTCTTCTGAAACTTCTTCTCCAATTTCGAAATCCGGCTCAATTTTACGTGCCTCTGAAAGAGAAATTTCTTCATTTTCAAAATCTAAATCCTCATCTGCAACAATAACTCTACGTCTCCAGATTTCCATATCCCCTTTATCAGGGTTAATAATAATATCAAAATTATCATCAGATCCGTATTTTTTCTTCAATGCGTTACGAAACACATCTTCTAAAATCGCCATAAGCGTTACGCGATCTATCAGTTTATCATCTTTGAATTCTGAAAACGAATCTATTAATGCTAAATTCTCCATGCCAACTCTTTAATTTAAAATATTATAGTAACTACTGCCTCCACAATATCGCCATAAGCGATTTTTTCATTATGAAGCACTGTTTCTTTTCCTTTTCCAATTTTCTTTGGTTCTCTTGAACTCCATTCTAATGTAATATCTTCATCAGAGACATCTACAAGTTCTGCTTGGATAGTTTGAGTTTTTGTTTTCACACTCAATGTTCTTCCAACATTTTTCTTGTACTGACGAACCAACTTTAAAGGAGCCGAAACTCCTGCCGAAGCAACCTCTAAAGCAAAGTCTTGTTCTTCTCTATCTAAATTGTGTTCAATAGCCCGACTTATATTAATACAATCTTGCAATTGCACTCCATTATCGCCATCTAAAGTTACGATAATTTTATTACTATCAGTTATGGTTAAATCAATTAAAAACAAGTCTGGATATTCCGCCAAACCTGCATCTAACAATTCTTTTACTTTATCTTTAAAACCCATTTTGTATAAAAAGAGGCACGCTGTGCGTGCCTCATTATTTAAAAAACTACTAAATAATGGCGCAAATATACTACTTTTTTTATAATTATGAAATTTTGCGTTATGTTAAATATTTTCTTACCTTTAAAGTACAATTCTGACTTTCACTAAAGTATTAACATTAAAATCATTTATTATGAAACGAATATTAGTTCCTACGGATTTTTCCGATCACGCTGAGTATGCCCTAAAAGTTGCCGCACAAATTGCCCGAGATAACGATGGAGAAATCTTCATAGTTCACATGCTTGAATTTCCGGGACAAATGGCTGACGCAGTAAGTCACGGTGCTGACATACCAGAAATCATGCTTTTTATGAAGAAAGCACACGAAAAATTAGAGGAATTATTAACAAGAGATTATTTAGAAGGAATTAAAGTTACAGAAGCTGTAAAATACGAAAGAGCATTTGAAGGAATTATAAAATCAAGCCAAAAACACAACATAGATTTAGTTGTTATGGGATCACATGGTGCATCTGGTTTCCAGGAAATGTTTGTTGGTTCGACAACAGAAAAAATTGTGCGAACATCTGAAGCTCCTGTATTAATCATCAAGCACGAAACCAATAACTTTAAAACCGACAGATTTGTTTTTGCTTCTGATTTTTCGGAAGAAGCTAGAAAGCCGTTTGAAAAAATTGTGTCTTTTGCAAAAATCTTTGGATCACACATTGATTTAGTTATGATTAACACTCCAAACAGTTTCAAAACATCACACGCTGCACAAAAAATCATGAAAGATTTTGTGGCAAGTTACCCAATATCAAACTATTCTTTACACATTTACAACGATGCCAATGTTGAAACGGGAATTTTGAACTTTTCGAATAGTGTTGGCGCAGATGTTATTGGAATGGTTACACATGGAAGAACTAGTCTATACCACTTTTTTAACGGAAGCATAAGTGAAGGACTGGTGAATCATGCCTCAAAACCAGTAATTACTTTTAAAATTTAATTTTTATAAATACAATTGTTATTAATAAAAAAAGTCCCTTTTAAAAGGGACTTTTTTTTTTTATTTATTCATATGTTGCATTTCGTAGACAAAAGTATCTAAATCAACATTAAGCATTAAAAGTGAAAATGCTTTATCAACAATATAACCAACATTGCCTGGAGTAAAGCCAAGAGCCAATGCAAACTTTGTAACAATTTCTTTTTGTTTTGGGCCTAAAACATGATCTGCATAAACCATTCTCGATAAATCATATAAACGTTCAATTCTTTGAACATGTAATGAAGGAGGATTAATAGGGTATTTTAAAGGGTTCTCTAAAATCTCTTCGTATTCTGCATCTGAAATTTCTAAACGGTTTTTAAGTTTATCTAAAAACTGTTTTTCTTCTTCACTTAAATCACCATCTGCTATGGCAACACGCACAATTGCAGAAAAATGACCTTTATTTCTTGCTTTAAATTCGCTATCGAATAAATCTGAAAATGACATGGTGTATAGTTTTAATTTCTAACAAATGTACTCATAAAAAAGATGTTATCAAAAATTGTGACATTCAATAAAATCCATAAAAGAATAAATTTGTAAGTTTGAAAACCCTTTAACCCATATATTATGCAAGAGTTTTGGTTATACTTCAACATTGGCTTAAGACATGTTTTAGACATACATGCTTACGATCATGTACTTTTTCTAATAGCACTTACAGTCCCTTTTTCGTTTAATGATTGGCGAAAATTATTCATTTTAGTCAGTTTATTTACAGTTGGACATACTTTAGCGCTAATCCTTTCTGTTTTCGGAATTATTTACATTAAGGAAAACTTAGTCGAATTTGTAATTCCAATCACTATATTAATAGTTGCGTTATTTAATCTTTTTTCGGCAGGGAAATCTGGAAAAAACGAAAGTATTACTGTATCCGCCATAGTTACTTTGTTTTTTGGTATCATACACGGATTAGGCTTTTCAAACTATTTTAAAACCATTTTACCCGGTAATGCAACAGATAAATTGTTACCTTTAGGAGAGTTTGCGTTAGGAATTGAAGCTGCGCAAATTATTGTAGTTTTTGTGGTTTTAATAATTTCTTATCTAGTACAAACTGTATTTAGATTTTCAAAAAGAGATTGGACACTAGTAATGTCAGCATTCATAATTGGAGTTGTTGTTCCATTAATAATTCAAAGCCCTATTTGGAACAGATAAAAATGAAAGAAATAAAAGAGAACAAGTACGACAAAGCCTATTTAAGGCTAGCAAAAGAATGGAGCAAACTTTCTTATTGCAAAAGAAAACAAGTTGGCGCGATTATTGTGCATGATAGAATGATAATATCTGACGGATATAATGGTACCCCTTCTGGATTTGAAAATTGTTGTGAAGACGAAAATAATTTAACCCATTGGTACGTTTTACATGCCGAAGCAAATGCCATTTTAAAAGTTGCCAATTCGACGCAGTCTTGTAAAGATGCTACGTTATACATAACGCTTTCTCCTTGTAAAGAATGTAGTAAGCTCATTCATCAATCAGGAATAAAAAGAGTAGTATACCATGAAGGTTATAAAGATGATTCGGGATTACAATTTTTAAAGAAAGCAGGCGTTGAACTAACACTGATAGAAGATTTAGAATAAATGAAAATTGATAAAGTATACTTACCGATAATTATTTTCTCAGCAATTGCTGTTGGATTTTTATTGGGCGGAATTTTTATCAAAGCTCCAGCAACGGACAAAACTTCTATTCATAACGAAACAAAACAGAAGCTCAATAAACTTATTGAATTTATAGACTCTGAATACGTTGACAACATTGACACTGACTCCATTGTTGATCAAACTGTAACAGGAATTTTAGAAAAACTGGATCCTCATTCAGTATATATCGCCAAAAACGAAGCACAACATGTTGCCGAGGAAATGAAAGGCGATTTCGTAGGTATTGGGGTTAATTTCTTTATAGAAAATGATTCGGTTATTGTTATCAATCCCGTAAAAAATGGCCCTTCTGAAAAAGCCGGAATTAAATCGGGCGATAGAATATTAGCTGCTGACGGCGAAAAACTATTTGGAAAAAAAATAAATACCGAAAAACTATATCAAAAATTAAAAGGTGAAATTGGCTCAAAAGTTTTACTAACGATTTATAGAAAATCTGAAAAGAAAAAAATCAATTTAAATGTTGTTCGCAATACAATTCCTGTAAAAAGCGTTGACATCGCCTTAATGATTAATAAGAAAACTGGCTATATAAAAATCAATCGATTTGCCGAAACAACATTCGAAGAATTCAAAACAGGACTTAATAAAGTCATAAAGCAAGGAGCTAAAGAACTTATTTTAGACTTAAGAGATAATGGCGGTGGCTATCTAGAAGAAGCAGTTGCAATAGCTGATGAATTTCTTCCAGAAAAAAAGCTTATCGTTTTCACAAAAAATAAAAAGAATCGCATAGACAAGACTTTCGCTACAGATTACGGTTCATTTGAAAATGGAAAAATCACTGTTTTAATAAACGAAAACACAGCATCTGCCAGTGAAATTATAGCAGGAGCAATTCAGGATAATGACAGAGGTTTAGTTGTTGGGAGACGTTCTTTTGGTAAAGGATTAGTACAACGCGACATGCCTTTTAAAGACGGTTCAAGTGTTCGCCTAACAGTAGCAAGATACTACACTCCTACTGGAAGATCTATTCAAAAACCTTATGACCATGGTGGAAATGAAGAATATTTTAACGACTTCATGAACCGTTACCATAATGGAGAAATGTATTCTAAAGACAGTATAAAAATTGCAGACACTTTAAAGTTTAAAACTCCAAAAGGCAGAATTGTTTATGGCGGCGGCGGTATTATGCCCGATGTATTTGTTCCTCTTGAAGCTTCTAAAGGAAATGAAATTGTCCCATTATTGATGCAATCAGGCATTGTGACCAATTTTGTTTTCAAAGAAATTGACAAAAACAGAAAAAACTTCGACAAGCTAACATATCAAGAAATACTAAAAGAAATCACTTCGACTGATAATTACTTCTTCAAGTTTAGTGATTTCATTCATCAATCAGATTCGTTTATCGATTTAAACTCAAATCCTGGCTTTGTAAAAAGATATCTTGTAGCTGAATTTTGCCGACAACTTTTAGGCGAAAATCAGTATTATTCAGTGATTTTAAAAGATGACATCATGCTTAAAGAAGCATTAAAACATTAATCTACTTAACTCTTACACTGTCATGCGAGTGAGTTTCCACTCCATCGTTCCATAACACCAAAATATCTGTAGCCACAGCAGCACCACTACCCGCGGCAATAGCTAACTGACTTCTATGACCAGCAAGCGTACCGGCAACATAAATTCCTTCGGCAACTTTTTGATCAGTATTTTTAAGTTGAATTCGTTGTTTTTCAGGTAATGATTTAGGATGTGGCTCCACATAATCCGTCAATCCATCGATTGCAAAAAGATTAGATGAACCTATGGCAACGACAATAACTTTTGATGAATAAGTATTTTTATTAGTAATTATTTCAAATTCATCATTAACAGGAATAACTTTCATTACTTTTTCATCCTCAATTTGAAGAATATGAGGATAATTATTCTGAAGTTGATTTGTACTTTCTTTTAACAAATCAGCACCTAATTTACCTGATTCTACTCCATAAGCATTATAGAAAATAGCATCTTGTAAAGAAGACGCTTTTTGATGCGCTACAATAGCAATTTTTTTATCTTTAACAAA
>CBFHBH010000063.1:0-9240 GCA_965653735.1 uncultured Flavobacterium sp.
TCCAGAAAAAGTAAGAGCTATTGTAGAAATGAGTTACTAATTGTTGTCTTCGAGAACCTCAGAGAACAAATTAAAATAGGCTTCGAAAACCTCAGCCTACTAAAATTTCGAAAGGCGTTCAGGATAAACCCTGAACGCCTTTCTACTTAACACCAAAAACAAAACGTAACTTAACTTTATTTATATTTATTAACTTGCTAATTTTCCTGCAGTACTTTTAGCTCTAGCTCTAGGAACTGCTGCTCCTTTTTTCATGTACTGGATAAATCCTCTACCCACAAATTCATAAGTAGTTCCTGATGCATTGTGGTATAATCGAATCCTACTGTCATTAATAACGGTGATGGTAAACGATTCATTGCCCCAAAAATCATAATCTAATGTTAAAATTTTACTGTAGTAACTTGGTGTATTAGAAATACCATAAATCCCAGTAAAATCCCAGTAGATACTATTATATGGTGTCCCAGGAGCATCTTGTGATGAGCGGAAATTATTATCGCTTCCACCAGCAACAAACTGAATGAAATGTTCGTTGTCAAAATCGTTTAACGCTCCATAGTTACTTGTGTATACTTTTTCCCAAGCTTTGTATTCTTGTAAAAAATAATGCAGGTTATCATAAAACAACTTGTTGTAGTCAAAAGAACTTCTTTGATAACCATTTAAGTAATACGTTACATTTTCACTGCGGCTGTATAATTTAATTCGGTTAGAAGACAATTGGTATACCTCAAGATCATACACACCATAAATATCATGATATACTCTTACTGCATTTGTAAAATAACTGTAACTTCCTATTCGAACTCCAAAACCTCCTCCAGTTGAGCCAATACCAGCTAAATTGTTATTAGCATACATACTACCATTCACAAAAGAAACAGTAAAGGCTCTAGTTAAAAATGGCACATCGCCAGTTCCTGTTGTTGCATCATAATCTACATACCACAAATCGTATCCTTCCATAAGTTGTGGTAATGAAATTCCATTATCTACATATGTATCTTCTACATATACATCTGTCACACATGCCGTAAAAAGCAGTGGAGAAAAAATGGCTAACAAAAGTATTTTTATAGTTTTCATAACCTGTGTTTTTATAGTTTCATATATCATAAACCAATATGCGTGCCAAAAATTTTATACCTTTGATTTTTCTTTTTATAAAAATGTCGTTCCGACTTTTATTTAGGAGCTTTTTCCCGCTTTCGCCAGTCGCTTTTTTTATTGATTATAAATTCGTTAATCAATAAAAAAGAGCTTCAACAAAGGCTCAATCGGGGCTAAAAAAATAATTATGACTGATAAACCAAAATTTGCCGTTATAGGTGGTGGTAGCTGGGCCACAGCCATTGTAAAAATGTTGACTATGAATGTTAGCCAAGTAAATTGGTACATGAGAAGCGTATATGCCATAGAACATTTAAAACTTCACAAACACAATCCAAATTATTTAAGTTCGGTAGAATTTGACATTAAAAAGTTAAATCTAACGAATGATATCAACGAAGCTGTCAAAGATGCTGATTATGTAATTTTTGCAATTCCATCTGCATTTTTAAATGGAGAACTTCAAAACTTAACCAAAGATCTACAAGGAAAAGTTATATTCTCTGCCATTAAAGGTATTGTTCCTGAAACAAGTATGATTGTGGGCGAACACTTCCACAAAAACTACAATATCGACTATGAAAACATTGGAGTTATTACAGGACCTTGTCACGCCGAAGAGGTTGCTTTAGAACGTTTATCATATCTAACTATAGCTTGTGGTGATGCTGCTAAGGCGAAAATAATGGCAAAAAACCTATCTAGCTATTTTATAAAAACCAAAACCACTGATGACATTATCGGTACTGAATACGCTGCCGTACTAAAGAATATTTATTCGATAGCTGCTGGTATTGCACACGGACTAGGTTACGGAGATAACTTTCAGGCTGTTTTGATGAGTAATGCTATTCGTGAAATGAAACGATTCATCAAGAAAGTTCACAAAATGAAACGTAACATCAATAATTCGGCATATTTGGGTGACTTATTGGTAACAGGATATTCTGTGTTCTCCAGAAACCGAATGATTGGTAAAGGCTACACTGTAAAATCGGCACAAATGGAAATGAGCATGGTGGCCGAAGGATATTATGCCGCAAAAAGTGCTTGGAATCTTAACAAAGAATACAAAGCTAAAACTCCTATTCTAGATGCAGTATACGAAGTATTGTATGAAGGAAAAGAAGCGAAGCAGTCCTTCAAGAAACTAACGGATAAATTGAATTAGAATATAAATAAAAAAGAGAGCAATAGCTCTCTTTTTTATTTTACCACTACTCCATTCTGCCAAATATGAGGCACTTCCTCAGTAGCGTGTTCATTAATCGTATTTTTACGAAAGGTGAATTTCTTATCGTATAATGTATTCCCTATGAAATAAGTCACCATAAACTCGTTATTAAGTGCTAAAACACTTTTTTCTACCATTTCTATTTTAACAGTAGACACAGTTGGCACTTTCACAAAAGCATGTCTTAAAAGCGATGTTTTACGCATTTCTCCATCAATAGTTCCAAAGGCTTTAGAAACTACCATTACGCTGTCCAAATCAAAATCAGAATCATTGACCAAGTAAACGTACCAGACTTTATCCATAAAGTCATCATTCCATTCCTGAATTGCAGCTAGGAATACATTTTCAACTTTAGGTATTTCAATATCTTTTTTCATTTTTTTGAGAAAAATAGAGAATTGACTAATAGAAAAAAGACGGATACATCTTTCATCTATCCGTCTCTCATCTTTTCTTTTTATATACTCGATTTAAATTGTTCTAAGAAACGAACATCATTTTCATAGAACATACGGATATCACTAATTTGGTATAATAACATTGCCATACGCTCGATACCCATTCCAAAAGCAAAACCATTGTATTCGTCTGGGTTGATATCACAGTTTTTCAAAACATTAGGATCAACCATTCCGCAACCCATGATTTCCAACCATCCTGTTCCTTTTGTAATACGGTAGTCGGTTTCAGTTTTTAATCCCCAGTAAATATCCACTTCGGCACTAGGCTCGGTGAAAGGGAAATAAGAAGGGCGCAATCTGATTTTAGACTTCCCGAACATCTCTTTTGTGAAATATAGAAGTGTTTGCTTCAAATCGGCAAAAGAAACATCCTTGTCAATATACAAACCTTCTACTTGGTGGAAAATACAGTGCGAACGGGATGACACCGCTTCATTACGAAATACTCTTCCTGGAGAAATCGTTCGAATTGGCGGTTTGTTGTTTTCCATATAACGCACCTGTACTGATGATGTATGTGTACGCAACAAGATATCTGGATTTGTTTGAATGAAGAATGTATCCTGCATGTCTCTAGCTGGATGATATTCCGGCAAGTTCAATGCTGTAAAGTTATGCCAATCGTCTTCAATTTCCGGACCTTCAGAAACATTGAAACCAATGTTTGAAAAAATGTCAATTACTTGATTTTTCACTAAAGATATTGGGTGACGAGAACCTATTTTGAACGGTTCAGCAGGACGTGACAAGTCTCCGTAAATACCTTTTACTTCTTCTTTACTTTCTAACTCCTCCTGAATGGCTTTTACTTTTTCTTCAGCAATCGTTTTCAGTAAATTGATTACCTGACCAAATTCTTTCTTTTGATCGTTAGGTACATTTTTAAATTCAGCAAAAATATCCTTTACCAAACCTTTACTTCCTAAGAATTTGATTCGGAATTCTTCTAATTTTTCTTTATTCTGCGTTGTAAAAGCTTTCGCTTCTTCAATATATTCTTTAATCTTATCAGTCATCGTTCTTCGCAATAAGGTGCAAATTTACTATTTTTTAGTGATAAGTAAATAGTAATTAGTGATTAGAATTGATTTACCTCAATACTATTTTCTCTTCACCTTTTACTTAATTAGTTCTTTCTCTAAAAAATAGTTTACAATAGCTTCTTTCATCAAAACAGATTGTTCACCTGCTTTAAGTGGTGGCAACTCTTCTTTAATTTTATAATGTGGCCATCCTTCACTATCAAAATAATCAAATTCATAATAACCATAAGGTTCAAGCAAACGACAAATGGCAATATGCATTAGGTTAATTTTTTCGTCTTTTTTATATGTTGTATTGAACTTCCCGAGTTCCTGAACACCAATTAAATAAATAATGGCATCAAGATCTAGTTCATCTCCTTCAGCAAATTTTTCTGAAAGAAATTTAACTATCGAGTCCCAACGTTCTTTGAGTTGTATATCGCGTGACATTTTTTGAGTTATGAGTTATGAGTTATGAGTTATGAATCATAATCACAAAATTAGTCTGCAAAGATACATATCTATGCTTTTACAATGAGAAAACGAAATTGAAAACTTAGCTAATAAAGTATCTCCATTTTCGACAACTGTGTATTTGACTCTGTAAAGTTTTTCACGATTGTAGTTGGATAGTCACTAGAATTGTATGTGTTTACAAAATTTCTATTAGAATCTGGAGTTGTGGAAGAAACAGTTGCATAATATTTTGCAGATGTGGCATTGTTTAGATTACCAACCTCAACCGTCTCATACTCCAATAGCATTTTTAGATACTTATTTAAGTTTTTGAAAGGATTGTTTTTCGTGTCGTATTCGTATTCAATTTTAATAGTAGATGTGCTTGGGTAATAAGTTGTACGGTACTTTTTGATTAAATTTGAATTGCTAAAAAAATACTTATCAGTAGATGTTGTAGACCAGTTTCCTCCTGAGAATTGTGAGTGCGTTACTAAATCTAAGACATAATTTGTGTAATAAAATCCGTTTTTTCTTGATTTTGATTGTCTGCTACTGAAACAATTTTATCACCATTATACGTAATTAATTGTTCTTTATATAGTGAGCCATTAACATACAAACTAAACTTTATTGGCTTATCCCCATTGTATGTTATTGTAGTTTTCCTTCCCTCAGCAATATTCTCTAAATTTACTAATTTACCATTACTATAATTAAATTTAGTCGTTTTAGTCTCTGACGTACCACCATAATAAATTGTTTCTGTAATTTGCGTTGGTACATTTTGTAATTGAACATCAGAAGTATTATTTTCTGTAGTCCCATCACTGGAACAGCCATTTAAAAAAGGCAACATTATAAAAAGTAGGATTTTTTTGAACATTTATTTATATATTTGATTGTACGCTAAAATAAGAATTTTTTTATGAGTTTTTTAGACATAGTATTGATTATTGCCATTGCAATAGGTTTTTTTAAAGGATATAAAAATGGTCTTTTTGTTGAATTGGCTTCACTAATTGCATTTTTTATCGGAATATTTATTGCAGTGAAATTTTCATACATAACTCAAGGCTTATTAGAAAACCATGTTTCATGGTCACCGAGAACCATTACTGTAGCATCTTTTCTAATTACTCTTTTTGCTTTTGTTATAGGGATTCAGTTATTGGCAAAAACAATATCTAAAATAGCTGATTTTGCTTTTTTAGGTTGGGCAAATTCTTTATTTGGCGGCGCTTTTGGAGCCATTAAAACAGCTCTTTTATTTGGAATACTTTTAAACTTGTTCCAAAAAGTTAATATTGGTTTTATTAAAATCGATGAAGATCTTCAGGAGAAAACATTATTAGTTGGCCCTTGCATGAAAACATCTGATTTTCTATTGCCAATTTTAGGCGATTGGTATAAAGATGTAAAAGACGAAGTCAAAGAATTTGACAAATCCGAAGATGGAGAATTTGACAAAGATACTGTTCAGTAACTATTTAAGTTCTTTTATGGCAGTTTTTTCAATCCATCCTTCTTTTAAATCGGCAAGCTGAATTTTTTTATAGTTTCCTAATTCTTCTAAAACAGTTACTTTAGTTCCTGCATGTAGTGTAAAAGCATCTTGTGCAGAAGCATTTGGCTCGCTCTTTACCGAAATTACATCAGCAAAAACAATTGCTGGACGATCATTGTTTACTCTGTTTTTCTCATAAAATCCTGAAAAAATACTAACCATTAAGAACAACATAAACAAAATCATTCCTGAAAAGAAAACACGTTTTAATGTCGTTGAATTAGAAAAATAATAGACAACAAATCCAATTAAAAACAAAACTGAAAACAAAATAGCTATCCAGGCCCAAGTATCATAATGAAAGCTTGAAGTAAAATCGGCTATGATTTTTGAGAATCCAACCTTTGGTGTTTCCGTAATTTCATCAATTGCCATTTTTTTTGCAAAAGCTAAATTATTTTGTATTTCAGAATCACATGGATTTAGCAACAATGCTTTTTCAAAGTTATAAACTGCTGGAGCAACTTTATTAAGTCTGTAATAGCAATTTCCTAAATTAAAATAAACTTCGGCTGATTCTTGTCCTGACTTTACAATACTTTCATAAGAAGCTATTGCGTTTTGATAATCTCCTTTTTGATATAATGTATTTCCTTTCTCAAAAGCCGATTGTGCCCAAAATGTTTGAGTAATAAGTAAGAATAGGTAAACTATATTTTTAATCTCTTTCATAACTACGTTCCTTAATACAATTATGCCATTTGCTTTTCTAAATCGGAAATAATACTTACCGCTAAATTGTAATCATTTTGAATACTTGTACTTGTTGAAGGTGCGTATCGTGCAAACTCGCAACTTTCTACCAAAGAAATGAATTGGTTTACAGTATCTGTTTCAGCATTTTTAGCCAACAACAGTTGCGTAATTTTATCTTTACTCATTTCCGACGTTTCAATATGCAGTTTTGCCTTCAAGAAGTTATGTAACGCCCTTTCTAATGCAATGTAAAACGGCTCTTTGTTGACCAATTGTTTTTGTGCTTCAGAAAGGTATTTCTTAGCTAATTTATTTGAAAGTTTAATTCTATTTCCAGTAACGTCTGCGTCAAGTTCTTCTTTCTTTCTTCTAAATAAAACAATTGCAGGAATGATTAAAAATGGTGCAACTAAAAGTCCGTAAAACATCCCTGATCCTAAAAAGTCTGATTTACTTTGAGAAACTAATTGCGTTTTAGATTTGATAAATGCAAAAGTTGCATTTGAAGTCACTTGTTTTTTATTAGTGTTTTCAGCTACTGCAGATGATGTTGCCACACCATCTAAAACATTAATCGTAATTTCTTCCGATGTAATAGTTTTGTAACTCTTTGTAGTCAAATCAAAATATGTGAACGTTAATGGCTGAATTGGATATTGCCCTTTTGACTGAGGAATAATAGTATATGTATCTGAAATACTTCCTGTCATTCCTGTTAAAGGTGTTTGAACATTTTCTTTGTGTGCAGGATCATACATTTCTAACGAAGCTGGCACAACAGGTTTTGGCAATGTAAACAATTTTAAATTTCCTTTACCTGACACTACAACTTTTAAATCTAATGATTCACCAGCTTTCAACTCGGTTTTTGATGGTAAAACTTGGAAATTAAAATTACCCACTGCTCCACTAAAATCTTCGGGTTTCCCTGCTTCTGGAAGAGGTTTTACATTGATAACTTTTGAACCAGCAGCTACTTTTTTGCTGCCCATTTTCATAATTGGTCTACCAAAGAAATCAACTTGACCAGATGGAACTTCAACCTCAACATCTAATGATAACGGCTCAATTTCTAGTTTTCCTGATTTTTGCGGATACAATACTGTTTTACGTAAAACTGCATAACGATATGGTTCTCCATTGAATGTTCCTTCCTGAACTTGCAGTTGTTTTACATCAATATTTTGGCTCCAAAAATTAGTATATTTTGGACTTGCTAACTCTCTCCAACCACCTACTCCTGATCGATGACTTACATATATTTTATAAACTACAGTGATAGGCTCGTTTAAGTAAGGATTTGAATTTGAAATTTCGGCAACAAGATGGACTCCATCTTTTCCTGATGGTCCAACAGGCACTTGACGTTGTTGCTGATTGTATGGATTATACTGTTCGTAAGGATCTCTCTCTTCAGCCACTGCATTTCCAACAGTTACTTTAAGCGGAGATGTTTTATAAATTTGACCATTAATTTCTATCGTCGCTTGCTTAATAACAAACGTTCCTTTTTTTAATGGTTGAAGAAAATATGAGTACGTTTTCTCGAAAGATTTACGACCATTAACCCATGAATAACTCACAGACTGATTGGGACCACCAACAATTCTAAATCCTTCGAAAGCGGGAGGATTAAAATTATCTCCATCCTCGTTCATTGCAAAATCAACTCGTAATCTTTCATTAATTCCCAAAGAGTTCTTGCTCACACTAGCCACAAATTGGGTTTGTGCAAATAAACTCACATGGAACAAAACTGTTATTACAAAAAGTAGCTTCTTCATTTTCATACATTCATTGGTTACCAATCTTTCTGATTTTCTACTGGTTTCCCTTTTACTTTTCTTGCGTTTACTTTATCTTGAATTTTCTTTTCTTCATTATTCACAGCGTCAAGCAAGTTTTGCAAACGGTCTTTAGGAACATTGCCTTGCTTAGGCTCTGGATTATTTTGGTTTTGATCTTTTTGATCAGGCTTTTCTTTATTATCTTTTTTGTCCTGATTGTTTTGCTGATCTTTTTTATCGTCTTTTTTGTCTTTATCCTGATCTTTTTTCTGATCCTGATTTTTATCCTTTTTGTCGTCTTTCTTATCGTCCTTAGGCGGATTATCTTTTAGCATTTTTTTTGCCAAAGCATAATTATACCTAGTCTGATCGTCATTAGGATTATTACGCAAGGCATTTTTATAAGCTTCAACAGCTTTATCATATGCCCTCTCTTTCATGAAAACATTACCAATATTATGGAAAGCGCTGTGTTTTTGTTGTTTCCCTTTGGCTGTTTCTATCGCCTTAGCGTAAGCAAATTTAGCTTCGCTCGCTTGATTTTGCCTATAAATAGCATTTCCTAAATTATAGGACGCTGTAGCCCTTTTAGCATTAATCCCTTTAGAAATTCTATAATCTGCTTCAGCTTCTGCATACTGTTTTTTAGCAAATTCCTGATTTCCTTCAGGTAATGCAAAATCTTTTTTCTGCTGGGCAAATGTACTAACAGAAAGCAATATAAATGCTATTTTAAAAATGCTTTTCATGTTATCTATCCTTCTTCTCATTAAACAAGTCTAATTTTTGCACCCATTTGGTTTTTCTTTCCAACAAGAATACATCTAACACTAATAAGAAAAAACCAAAACCTAAAAACCACTGAAACTGAGATTGGAAATTAGCCATCTCTGTTGCT
>CBFHBH010000064.1:0-9174 GCA_965653735.1 uncultured Flavobacterium sp.
TTGTGTTTGCGTTATTTTCTGGTGAAGAGGATGGCTTAATAGGTTCTAAGGAGATGGCAAAAACTATAAAAGAATTGTATCCTAATACTATTGCGATGATGAATATGGATATGATTGGTCGTTTAGATGATAAAAAATCATTAATTGTAAGTGGAGTAGGAACTTCTCCTAAATTTTCTGATATAATCGAAAAAAATAAACCTGCGGGTTTTTCCGTAACACAAGAAATGAGTGGAATAGGCCCTTCAGATCATACTTCATTTTATCTAAAAGATATACCAGTTTTATTTTTCTTTACGGGAACTCATACTGATTATCACAAACCGAGTGATGATGAAAACAAAATCAATTATTACGGTGTTGAAAATATAGTAAATTATGTCTTTAGAACAGTGAATGCTATAGCACATTTAGATAAGGTAGAATTTACCAAAACTAAAGTTGCTTCTGATAAAAAGATGCCTAAATATAAAGTGACTCTTGGTATTATGCCAGATTACACAGACCACGGAGATGGTTTGCATATCGACGGTGTTACAGAAAATCGTCCAGCACATGTAGCTGGGATTTTACAGGGAGATATTATAACTAAAATAGGTGATTGTGTTATTAAAGAAGTTTATAGCTATATGGATTGTCTTTCAAAATTAAATTCTGGTGATGAAAAGGAAGTAATCATTGTTAGAAATGATAAGGAGATGAAATTTATGGTTAAGTTTTAAAATATTTTATTCCAAAAATGTAACTTTTAAATGACCTCGTCGTATAATAAAAGATTTAAAAAATTAATCAGTCATAAAATGGCACTAAGGTGTTAAATTCAAGTAATCTCGATTCAAAATATTTTTCTGCAGTTAGAATCTAGATTGATCAATACAGGAATCACTCACATTTAATGATTAACTTTTAAAAACATCAAAAAATAAAATGTTCTAATCAAATTTTTAAAAAATGACATCAATTTTCTCATTTTGGTGGCTAATACTTATTGTATTTGCTGTCTTATTTTACAAATTCGTTTTACGAGTTTTCTTCGGAATGGTGATAGTTCCTGAAGATAAAATTGGTTTGGTGACCAAAAAATTCGTTCTCTTTGGGGCAGATAAATCATTACCGGACGGTCGTATTATTGCTACAAAAGGTGAAGCAGGTTTCCAAGCACAAACACTTGCTCCGGGTCTATATTGGGGTATGTGGATTTGGCAGTATTCTGTTGATATGACTCCTTTTACAATTATTCCTGAAGGTAAAATTGGTTTGGTATTAAGTAAAGATGGCAAAGAAATACCAACAGGTAGAATTTTAGCTAGAAAAGTAGATTGTGATAATTATCAGGATGCGACAGCTTTTTTAAATAATGGAGGGCAAAAAGGTCGTCAAACAGCTTTTATAACGACGGGTTCTTATCGTATTAATACTTTCTTATTCGAAATTGTTATAGCTGATCAGGTTAAAATTTTTGAAAATATGATTGGAGTTGTAACAGCTTTAGATGGTGAGCCAATTCCACAAGGTCAAATTGCCGGTAAGTTTACAGAAGGACATAATAATTTCCAAGATTTTGATACTTTTTTAAGCAATGGAGGAAATAGAGGTTTACAACCTCAAGTTATGTTGGCAGGATCATATTATATTAATACTTGGGCAATACAAATTGAACAAAACCCAATGACAGATGTACCTATTGGGTATGTTGGAGTTGTAATATCATACATAGGAGAAGATGGACAAGATGTGACTGGAGAACATTTCAAACACGGTAATATTGTGTCAAAAGGACAACGTGGTGTTTGGATGGAACCGCTTGGACCAGGTAAATATGCTCTGAATAAATACACTACCAAATTAGAGGCAGTACCTACAACAAACTTGGTATTAAACTGGGCAGATGCACGCAGCGAAGCACATAATTTAGATCATAATTTGTCTACAATCACTGTTCGTTCGCAAGACGGATTCCCTTTCAATTTAGATGTGTCTCAAATTATTCACGTACCTGCTAATGAAGCACCTAAAGTGATTGCACGTTTTGGTAGTATGACAAATCTTGTTTCTCAAGTTTTGGAACCAACAATTGGTAACTATTTCCGTAACTCTGCACAAGAAAGTGATGTGATTTCGTTCTTAAGTACTCGTAAAGAACGTCAGGAATCGGCAAAAAACCACATCAAAGTAGTTTTAGATGAATACAATGTGAATGCAGTTGATACTTTAATTGGAGACATTGTTCCACCAGATTCATTAATGAAAACCTTGACTGATAGAAAAATTGCTGAAGAAGAGCAAAAAACGTATCAAACGCAAAAATTAGCGCAAGAGCAACGTCAGGGTATGGAAAAGGAAACTGCTATTGCTGATATGCAAAAGGAAATTGTACGTGCATCTCAAAGTGTTGAAATTGCACAACGTACCGCTGATGCTACGGTTAAAAAAGCGGAAGGTGATGCAACTAGTTTGAAATTGAACGTAAATGCTGAAGCAGAAGCAACTAAAATGAGAGCACAGGCTGAGGCAGAAGCAACAAAAGCAAGGGCAGGAGCACAAGCTGAAGCAACTCGTTTAAATGCAAGTGCTGAAGCTGAAAAAATTTCAAAAACCGGTTTAGCTGAAGCAGAGAAGATTATGGCTATTGGTAAATCAACTGCAGAATCATATCAGTTGCAAGTATCTGCAATGGGAGGTGATAACTTTACTCGTTATAAAATTACCGAAGAAATTGGTAAAGGAAATATCAAGGTTATTCCAGAAGTGTTAATTTCAGGTGCTAATGGAGCTGATGGAGGTATCAGTGGTTTATTAGGTATGAAGCTAATGGAATTAATGGACGCCAATAAGGACAAAAAAGAAAAATAAGTAGAAATGAAAACGCCTCTATTGAGGCGTTTTTTTTTATTTTTTTAATTCAAAATATCGATTAGGATAATCAGTAATTAAACCATCAACTCCATAACTAATAACTTTTTGCATATCTTCAGTTTTATTTACTGTCCACGGAATTACTTTAATTCCTTTTTTGTGAAGGAGTTTAACTTTTTTTTCGTCTAATAAAATAAATTCAGGACTGTAAACATTTGGTTTGAAACCAAGGGTTTTTAAATTCTCCTTGATAGACATTTCGTTTTCGACTAACAAAACAGTTTTGTATTTAGGGTATTTTTGATGCAAATATTGTAACGTTCTCACATCAAACGATTGTATGTAAACTCTATCAGATATAGTTGTGTTTTTTAGAACACTTATTAGTAAATCGACAAATTCTTTTGGTTCAGGGTGATAAATACCATCTCCTTTTGGATCCGATTTAGTTTCAATATTGTAGTATATTTTCTTTCCTAAATCTCCTTTTTGTAATTTGCTAATGTATTCTTCTACAAAATAAATTACGTCACTCAATAAAGGTTTGTAAGTTTCTAACTTTTGTTGGTCTAAAAATCTTGGATGTATTTTACTACCACAATCACATGTTTTGATTTCATCATAATTCATTTGGTATAAATTATATGAACGTTCATTAGCTTCAGTAATTTCATTCTTGTTTTTATCCAAGCAAATTTCACTGGATAAAAAAGGTTCATGTGATAGAAAAACTTGTTTATCTTTTGAAATTACTACATCCATTTCGAGTGTAGTAACGCCAAGATCAATAGCTCTTTTCATTGCTTCAATCGAATTTTCAGGTAATAATCCACGACAACCACGATGTCCTTGGATATCAAAATTCTGAGAAAAAAGAATCAAAGGAAAGAATATGAAAGAAATAATAAATTTCATCTATATTTTTTTAAGAATGTCAATTAAATAATCGATATCATCTTTAGTATTGTAATGTGAAAATGAAACTCTAATATTTGGCTTTCGAAGTAATTCTGTTGGTAAAAAAGCCTCTAACACATGTGACGGTTTCACACTCCCTGATTGACAAGCACTACCTCTTGAAACAGCAATACCATTCATGTCTAATTGGAAAAGTAGCATACTGGTTTTGTTTTCATCAAAAGGTAAAATCACATTTATCACATTGTAAAACGTATCTTCAGGATTTCCTGCAAATGAAATTTCAGGAAAATTTAAATAAAGCTGTTCAATTAAATATTTTTTTAATTCTGAAACTTGTATTTTTTCTTGTTCTAGTTTTTCAAAAGAAATTTCCAGAGCTTTTGACATTCCTACAATGTTATGAACACTCTCTGTTCCAGCTCTTAGGCCTTTCTCTTGTTCACCACCTAATAAAAGGGGGTGTAAAACAATTTGATAATCTACATGCCAAATTTTCCACCACTTTGTTTTCTAATAAATGCAAACCCAATTCCTTTAGGTCCATGAAATTTATGTGCACTGGCTACTAAAAAGTCAATAGGTAATTCTGTCAAATTAATTTTTGTTTTCCCGATAGACTGAACTGTATCTGTATGAAAATAGGCATTATTTTTTTTGCAAAGCGACACGACTTTTTCTAAGTTTAAAACAGTACCTATTTCATTGTTCACATGCATTAAACTTACTAAAGTTTTTTTGTCTTCTAATAAAAGTTCTTCCAAGTCATTGTAATTAATGTTTCCGTCTTCTAAAATGTTTACATAATCAACTTCAATATCAAACTGTTTTTGGAAAACTTCTATAGTATGTAAAACAGCATGGTGCTCAATTTTACTGGTAATAATTCTGGTAACTTTTAAATCTCTAATACATGAAAGGATTATAAAGTTATTTGCCTCAGTACCACAAGACGTAAAAATGATTTCTTGTGCGTTGCAATTAAGTTGCTTGGCAATACTTTTTCTGGATAATTCGATTAGATTTTTTGAGCTTCTGCCAAAGGCGTGTGATGATGAGGGATTACCAAAGTTTTCTATCAAAACTTTAGTCATTTCTGTTATTACTTCAGGTCTTAAAGCTGTTGTTGATGCGTTATCAAGATATACATTTTTCATAGTCTTCAAATTTAGCAATTTTATATCTTTGAAAAAAAAGTAAAACTTTGAAAAAAATCCTTCTTTTATCAGATACTCATGGACATATAGATGAGGCAATTTTAAAACATGTTTCTTGGGCTGATGAAGTTTGGCACGCTGGTGATATTGGCGATTTGAATGTTAGCGATTCTATTAAAAAAATAAAGCCATTACGGGCAGTTTTTGGCAATATTGATGGAGGAGGAGCAAGGTTAGAGTTTCCTCTTAATAATCGTTTTATGTGTGAAGGAGTTGATGTTTGGATTACACACATTGGTGGTTATCCTGGAAAATATAATCCAGCTATACGTGAAGAACTAAAAAGTAATGCCCCAAATCTTTTTATTTGTGGTCACTCACATATTTTGAAAGTTCAGTTTGATAAAACACTCAATTTGTTGCATATGAATCCTGGTGCTGCAGGTAGAAGTGGCTTCCATCAAATGAGAACTATGCTTAGATTTGTTATTGAAGGAGATAAAATTAAGGATTTAGAAATTGTTGAGTTAGGAAAAAAATAATTACTCATCAACATTAATCTGGATTGTGGTTCCTTTGTTGATGATTGATTTTATTTTCATTTTTCCATTCATATTATTAACTCTGGCTTTAATTTGGGTTAGACCAAAACCGTTAGATTTATTTATATTTTTGGTATCAAAACCTTTTCCATTGTCTTCAATAGTGATGTGTAATTTTTCACCTAATTCCTCAATAGTTAGTTTTGCCTTAGAAGCACTACTGTGTTTTATAATATTGTTCAATAATTCTGAAACAATAAAATAAATTCTATTCTCAAAGTCTGGATGAAATCTTTTTTCTCTAGGTAAAGTAGAATGAAATTCAAAATGAATTAACTTATTTGAGTTATTTTCACACAAATCTTTCAATGCATACTGAAGTCCTAGTTTTACCAAAAGTGGTGGTACCAATTCGTGTGATAAATCACGAACTTTATCATGTGCATCTTTAAGTAAAGATCGTGTTTTTTTTAAATCTTCTATTTGTTCTTTAGTTAGGCTAGATTCAAAAGCAGATAAATGTAATCCTACAGATGACAAAATTGCACTCACATGATCGTGTAATATTCCAGAAATTTTATTTCTTTCTTGATCTTGACCATCTAAAGTGGCGCTAATAATTTTGTATTGTAAATCGTTATCAAGATCCTTTATTTTATTTTTTTGTTTTAGAAGTAAGTTTTGGTAATAAAAATAAAAAATGAATCCGGCTAATATAAATATAGAAGCAAATAATAATAGAAGTCTTTGATTTCGTGTTTGTCTTTCTTCTATTAAAGACTGTTTTTCTTTAAACTTATCTTCAATTTTTTTGATTTCATATTTAGTTTCAATTTCTTGTCTAGCAGCATTTAATCTACCTGAAGATACTTCTTCAAATAGTTCATAATATTTATTGTTGTATTCTAAGGCTCTTTTATAATCTCCCATTTTTTCATAGGTGTATGACAAGTTTAGGTACGTGCCACTAAGAACTCTTGAATTATCGGAATCCCTGTTATATAACTTTGTAACTTCTAAATATTTTGCTAATGCTTTTTTATTATTTTTCTCAACATTTGTATAATAAAGACCAAAATCATTTAGAGTATTAGCTATATTATCTCTGTTTCCTATTTTTTTTGCAATTAAGTAGGCACTATCCAAATATTTTTTCCCTTGTGGATTACCTCTGTCTAAATATATTTTAGAGAAATTGCTGTAATTTTTGTATTTGTCATATAAATCTTTTGACTTACTGGTATAAAAAGCAATTTTTTTCATGTAATAATCTACACTATCAGAACCAGTTTCATAATGTATTCTTAATAATCCTTGATTTGCTTTACTTAATAAATCGTTGTTATTTAGTTTTGTGGCTATTTTTAAGGCTTTATGAAGATATTTTTTTGCTTTAGTGAATTCAAAAGAGAGACCATTTACATTTCCTATTCCTCTGTAAATCAGAGATTGTTTGTCGTATAATTTATGTTTTTCGGCAATAGGTAATGCTTCATATAAACTATTCAAAGCATTTTCATAGTCACTAATATTTCTAAAAACTTCTGACTTTGATATTAATAAATTGCAAAATTGGTTGTATTGTTGGTTTTGTAAAGCTTTTTGAGATTCTTTTCTTGCGTAAGCAATTGCTTTAACGGGATTGCCTTTTTCAGAATAATAAACAATAGAATCTGTTTTGGCTTTCTGAAATTGAAAGCCAAAACAGTTAATACATGTTATTAAAAAAATAATAACAAATGACTTTGATATAGTGATATTAAAGTTCAATGACAGCTTTAGGTCTTTTAATAGTTGTCAATTCATCTACTTGTTCAAATGTTACTTTAAGAATATTACTTCCATTAGAAGTTAATATTTCTTCAATGTCTTGAAAAGTTGATGATGGGGTTCTTTCTCCATCTTTAAGTGTAATAGTGATTGTAGCTTCACCATTATTACAAAATGTTTTTTGTTCGCAGTTGTCTGGAATTTGAAATGTAGAAGTTACTTGATTTCCTGAATCTTTTCTAAAATCAAAATTACGTAGCATAGTGTAAGGCATAGTTTTAGGTTTTTTAGTTATTAAATCCATTCGTATTAATTTGTTTCGATTTTTTAAATTGATATTAAATTGTGTTTGGTAGCAAAAAGGACTAATCCTACCGAACTCTTTACTTTAAGTTTTTTCATTAAATTTTTTCTGTGTGTTTCTACAGTATTTGGACTTATGTTTAATAATTCACTAATGTCTTTTCCACTTTTTTCTTCACAGATATAGCCTAATATTTCTAATTCGCGTGAAGTTATACCAGATATAATATCTTCGATACTTAAAGCTTTTTGTTGGTTGTTTTCAGTGAAAATGTCAAAAACTTTATCTTTTATTGTTGAAGAGAAATATTGATTTCCTTGAGCAACACTAGTAATGGCGTCAACTATATTTTCACCTGCACATTGTTTAGTTAAATAACCGCTTGCTCCTAATTTTATAACTTCCTTGATTAATTTTGGATCATCGTAGCTCGAAAGAATAATAACTTTACATGTAAATCCTTTTTCATTGAATTCTCTTAAAACTTGTATACCATCTTTTTCAGGCATATTAATGTCCATAACAAGAACATGAGCTTGATTTTTTGCTACTCTTTCTACTAGATTTTCACCATTTAAAGAAAAACCAACTACTTCAAAATTGGGATTGGTTTTAAGGACTGCTAGTATTCCATCTATAAGAACTTGATGATCATCGGCTAGATGTATTTTAATTTTAGTTTCCATTTGTCTCTGTTTCTGATTTCAAATGTATATGATTATAAATTTACATCAAATACTCTAAATTAATGATTTTTATATCACCAATTTTGGTGAGAAAACTAATTAAATGTAAGTATATAAAAGTCTTTAAAAATGAAAAGCTAACCTAAATTGGTTAGCTTTTCTTCGCACTAATAAACTAAGATGATAGGTTTATCTTAATCGATCCACAGATTTTACGAGATCTTCATCCTTCTTGATGGCTTTATTAGCAAAAACTAATAATAAGATAGTTAAGATAGGTAAGAACATCCCAATACCCTTCTCAGATATGACTGGCATATCTCCAGATAGATTTAGTGTACGATACACAAATAATCCTAGTAAAATTAAGTTCAATATTATATTCAATCTGTTCATCACAAATTGTTGTTGTCTCTTTTTAAACGAAAGTAGGCTTAATAAACCTAATGATGTACTTAATCCAAATAAAATGGTATATGTAATATTACTCATAAAAAATACTGCATTGTTTTCTATTTTCCATAAATGCAGAACAAAAGGCAAAGCACCATTACAAATAATGGCAAGAGCTAAATATACACTTTGAATTCTTTGAATCATTTTTATTTAAATGTTGAGCAAAAATATATTTTCTTTTTTTAAAAAACTATTGTTTACTTAAATAAAATTCGTAATATTGCCTAAACAATCCGTAAGCACTTCATACTTCGGAATATAAGTTTCAAAAAAACACCACATTAACTTATTATCATTTTAATCCCAACATCTATTTATGTTTGATATTTCTGTTTTAAAAGAAATGAAGTTATCTGAGTTGCAAGAAATTGCTAAGATTGCTAAAATTTCAAAATTCAAAACACTTAAAAAGGAAGAGCTTGTTTATCAGATACTAGACTATCAAGCGGCAAATCCCGAAAAGATTTCTAATCCTGATAGTCCTG
>CBFHBH010000065.1:0-9094 GCA_965653735.1 uncultured Flavobacterium sp.
GGGCTTTATTTCAAACAAAGAAGAAGGTGCTTATTTAAACTCTGAAGAAGGACAATTAAATATAGCTAAATCAATTGCTGATGCAATTTTCAGAATGAAAGTGGAACATTTTGGAGGTACAATGCCTGTAATTGATATACAAAAATCTGAAAAACCAGTGGTTAAAAAAGATACTGCAAAAACAACAGTTAAAGATTCGACACCAAAATCTAACGATTCGAGACCTGTAGACTCTAGTAAAGTGATATATAAAATTCAACTTAAAGCCAGTGCGACGCAAGTAGAAACTAAGCCTGAAAACTTTAATGGATTAAAGAAAATATCATTTATTACTGAAAAAGGATATTATAAGTATATGTACGGAGAGACAAATGATTATAATGAAGCCAAAATGCAATTGCTTGAAGCTAAGACCAGAGGTTACGATTCAGCATTTATTGTACCTTTTAAAAATGGTCAAAAAATCAGTTTAAACGATGCTTTAAAGAGTAAGTAATTTACTTATATATACATTAAATTAGTACTTTTGTCTTTTTAAAAACCACATATTTTGAAAATTACTAGAGAAATTAAAACAGCTATTCTTGTGATAGCTTCGTTGTTATTATTTATTTGGGGATATAGTTTTTTAAAAGGTTCAAATCTTTTTAATGATCACAAGCGTCTTTTTGTTGAGTACGATAACGTTGAAGGATTGGCTGTTTCTGCTCCTGTCACAATTAGTGGAAAAATTATCGGGAAAGTAGATAAAATAGAATTAAATAGTAACGGAAAGTTATTAGTTGAACTTCAAATCAATGAAGAAGATTTTCCAATTTCTAAAACAAGCGTTGCAGAAATTTATGAGCCTGGTTTTATTGGAGGAAAGCAAATTGCTATTGTTCCTAATTATATGGACAAAAATGAAGCAGTTTCTGGTGATAGATTAGTTGCTGGAGTAAAATTAGGATTAACATCTTCATTAGGTGAAAAATTGACACCATTGCAACATAGATTAGATAAAGTTCTTGTTAGTGCAGATGGAGTTTTAACTAATGTTAACAACGTTCTAGATAGAGAGACACAAGCAAACCTTAAAAAGGCTATAAACGAGCTTAATAAAACACTTTCTAATTTTACTAAAGTTTCGGCTGAATTAGATCAGCTTTTGGTGCAAAACAAAGCTAAATTAGGTAGTGCAGTTGCAAATCTTGACCAAACCACTCAAAATTTTTCTAAAATTTCTTCTGATTTAGATAAAGCTCAATTAGGGCAAACAGTTAAAACATTAGAAAATACCCTAAACAATGTGAACAAAATAATGACCGATATAGAATCTGGTAAAGGGACAATGGGTAAACTCATGAAAGATGAGACTATGTATAACAATTTCGCAAAAGCTTCAAAAGAACTTGAACTTTTATTACAGGATTTAAGATTGCACCCAACACGCTATGTCAATGTATCTCTTTTTGGAAAAAAAGAGAAACCATACATTTCACCAGAGCAAAAGTAAAAACAAACAAATCAACCAATTATAACCATTATGAATTATTTAAGCAGTATACTATTTCTTGTTATTCTTGCAGTAGGAGGAGGTTTCTTTGCTAAAAATGTCAAAAAAATTATCCGTAACATCAAATTAGGAAAAGATGTAAATCGTTCTGACCGTTCTTCTGAAAGATGGAAAAACATGGCACTTGTTGCTTTCGGTCAAAAGAAAATGTTTACACGACCTATTCCTGCAGTTTTGCACTTTGCTTTATATGCTGCTTTTATTATCACTCAAATTGAATTGTTAGAAATTCTTGTTGATGGTATTTTTGGTACTCATCGTTTTTTTAAACCTACTTTAGGAGGATTTTATACTTTCTTAATCAGTTTCATCGAAATATTATCTGTTTTAGCTTTAACAGCAACTGTTTTGTTTTTAGCTAGAAGAAATTTATTAAAGTTACCGCGCTTAAATAAAGCCGAATTATTAGGATGGCCTAAAAAAGATGCTAATTTGATTTTAATCATGGAAATCATCCTAGTATGTTGTATTTTCACAATGAATGGTACAGATGAAGTACTATACAATATGGGTAAATCTCATTTTGAAGGACAAGGTTCATTTGGTTTTGCTGTTTCACAACATTTAGGGCCAGCACTATTTGGCGGAATGTCAGAAGGGATGTTACATATATTAGAAAGAGTAGGATGGTGGGGTCACTTTATGATGGTTATGGCATTTTTGAATTACTTATATTATTCAAAACACTTACACATCATATTAGCTTTCCCTAATACATATTTTGCAGATTTGAATCCACTTGGAAAATTTGACAACCTTGAAAGCGTTACTAACGAAGTAAAATTAATGCTTGATCCAAATGCTGATCCTTTTGCAGCACCAGCTCCAGATGCTGATGCAGCTCCAAGTAAATTTGGTGCTTCAGATGTTCAGGATTTAAATTGGGCACAGTTATTAAACGCTTACACTTGTACCGAGTGTGGTCGTTGTACATCATCTTGCCCAGCAAATCAAACAGGTAAAAAATTATCACCGCGTAAAATCATGATGGACACTCGTGATCGTATGGTGGAAGTAGGTGATAATATCGATAAAAATAATGGTGTTTTTGTACCAGATGGAAAATCATTACTCAACGATTACATTACTCAAGAAGAACTTTGGGCATGTACATCATGTAATGCATGTGTAGAGGAGTGTCCAGTAAATATTAGTCCGTTATCTATCATTATGGATATGCGTCGTTACTTAGTAATGGAGCAAAGTGCTGCACCTCAATCATTAAATGCGATGATGACAAATATTGAAAACAATAGTGCGCCATGGCAGTATAATCAATTAGATAGATTAAACTGGAAAGACGAAAATTAAAATAATTTTGGCGTGCCCCTTCGGGTCGGGCTATTCGTACTACATGGTAGTTTGCTTCTATCCCTCACGCAACACAACACACAACAATGGAAAATCAAGATTTAGATAAAAAATTAATTGCGGCTTCAGAAGACGGCCATACAATTAGTCCTATACTTCCTCCAGGAATCAAAAATTATTTAATTGATATTGATGGAACTATTTGTGATGACATTCCAAATGAAGAACCCGAGCGAATGCTAACTGCCGAAGTATATCCTGACGCATTAGCAACTTTGAATAGATGGTATGATGAAGGTCATATTATTTTCTTCTTCACATCAAGAACGGAAGATCACAGAGAGTATACAGAAACTTGGTTGAAAAAACATGGTTTCAAATATCACGGAATGATTATGGGAAAACCTCGTGGAGGAAATTACCACTGGATTGATAATCATTTAGTAAAAGCTACAAGGTATAGAGGTAAGTTTACCGATTTAATCGAGAAGCAAGTCACAATCGAAGTATTTGATGACGAAAAAGATAGTATTTAAAACAAACAAGACCAACGAATAAACATATATATTATGTCAGAAAATTTAGTAGTGCCTACAATGGCCGAAATGTTAGCTCAAGGCAAACAACCAGAAGTTTTATTTTGGGTAGGATGTTCAGGTAGTTTTGATGATAGAGCAAAAAAAATAACTAAAGCTTTTGTACGTATTTTAAATAAAGCCAATGTTGAATTTGCAGTATTAGGTACTGAAGAAGGTTGTACTGGTGATCCTGCAAAAAGAGCCGGAAACGAATTTTTATTCCAAATGCAGGCTTTCATGAATATTGAGGTGTTGAAAGCTTACGAGACGAAAAAAATTGTGACAGCTTGTCCTCATTGTTTCAATACATTAAAAAATGAGTATCCTGAGTTGGGAGGAAACTTTGAAGTAGTGCACCACACTCAATTTTTAAAAGAATTGTTAGATGCTGGAAGACTTACAATCGAAGGTGGTCAGTTTAAAGGTAAAAAAATTACTTTCCATGATCCTTGCTATTTAGGTCGTGCTAATAAAATATATGAAGCGCCTCGTGAATTAATTCAAAAGTTAGATGCTGAATTAGTTGAAATGAAGCGTTCAAAAGCAAATGGATTATGTTGTGGAGCTGGAGGAGCGCAAATGTTTAAAGAACCTGAAAATGGTGATAAAGACATAAACGTAGAAAGAACCGAAGATGCATTAGAGACAAATGCAGAAATCATTGCGGCTGGTTGTCCTTTCTGTAATACGATGTTAACAGATGGAACAAAAGCTAAGCATCGTGAGCATGATGTAAAAGTATTGGATGTTGCAGAGTTAATTGCAAACGCACAAGATTTGTAATAAGTATGATAAAAGGGAAAGCAATATATTCAGTTCTATTACTAATAAGTTTTTCCTTATTCTCACAAGAGAAAGAAGTTCTTAAACAAAATGATTCTGTTGTTTCAAATAAAACAAAAAAAAACTTAAAGCAGTTTATTATTCCATCAGCTTTAATTGTTTATGGAGTCGTTGGTTTGGAAAGTCATCAGCTTTTGGATTTTAATACCGAAATAAGAGAAGAGTTAAGGGAACACATAGATGAAAAGCTTACGGTTGACGATTTTTCGCAATATTCGCCATTAGTTTCAATATATGCACTTGAAGGTTTAGGAATAAAAGGTAAACATAGCCTTAAGGATAAAGCTATTATAACAGCAACATCTTATTTGATTATGGGAGCAGTTGTAAATACAATAAAAAGCACAACCGTTTCTCAAAGACCGGACAGAACATCAAATAATTCTTTTCCTTCTGGACACACGGCAACAGCTTTCATGGGAGCAGAGTTATTGCACCAAGAATATAAAGACGTGTCACTTTGGTATAGTATATCGGGTTATGCTGTAGCTTCAGCAACTGGTTTTTTTAGAATGTACAATAATAGACATTGGCTTAGTGATGTAGCTACAGGTGCAGGAATTGGGATTTTAAGTACGAAAATTGCTTATTTTTTATATCCAACTATTAATAAGTTACTTTTTAAAGAAAGTTCAGAAAAATCGAAAATTTCAATGCTTCCTTATTATGGTAACAAAGAAGTTGGCTTTTCTTTAGTTTCAAAATTTTAAAATTATAATTATGTATCTTCCTTTTGAAGAATTACCAATAGAATCAAGAATTTGGATTTATCAATCCAACAGAAAATTTACTGATGATGAGATGACAGAAATTGAAACGGCAGTTAAAAATTTTGTTGAAAATTGGTCTGCTCATGGAACAAGCTTAGAAGCATCTTTTGTAACAAAGTATAACAGATTTATTGTTTTGGCTGTAAATCAAGAAGTACAAGCTGCTACAGGATGTTCTATAGATTCATCGGTTGCTTTTATACAAGAGTTAGAAAAAAAATATGAAGTTGATTTACTTGACAAAATGAATGTTACTTTCAAAAACGGTGAATTCATTGCTCATAAATCTTTAATAGACTTCAAAAAAATGGCTAAAGAAAAAGCTGTTTCTGGTACAACTATCGTTTTTAATAATTTGGTAAATACAATCCAGGAATTTAACGAAGCTTGGGAAGTTCCTGCTGAAGATAGCTGGCATAGTCGTTTCTTTTAAAAAAATATAATGAAAAATCTCGGAATAAATATTTCTCTTCTTTTATGTATAATTGTCTTTACAGTAAATTGTTCTGTAAAGAAAAAACTTCCTGTAAAAGGTGATGATGTAACTATTGCCGAAAATCCTAACATAGAAAAATTCAAAGATCCTTCATTAGAAGGATTTAATTTGTTTGAAGACTCTCCAGCAGAAAAAAAATGGGTTGATAGTGTTTATTCAACATTATCTTTCGAAGAAAAAATTGGCCAATTATTTATGGTTGCTGCCTATTCGAATAAGGATACTGTTCATTTTAATGCTATCGATAAGCTTGTTCAAAATTATAAAATTGGAGGGCTAATTTTCTTTCAAGGAGGCCCTGGCCGTCAAGCAAGACTAACCAATAGATTTCAAGCTAAATCTAAAATCCCAATGTTTATTGGTAATGATGCCGAATGGGGTTTAAGTATGCGTTTGGATTCGACATATAAATATCCTTGGAATATGACACTTGGTGCTATTCAGGATATGAAATTAATTGAAGAACTGGGTGGTCAAATGGCAAAGGAAGCAAAACGACTTGGACTTCAGTTTAATTTTGCACCTGTATTAGATATCAATACAAATCCTAATAACCCCATTATAGGGAATCGTTCTTTTGGAGAAAATAAAGAAGAAGTTACTAAGCGTGCAGTAGCTTTAATGAAAGGAATTCAAAATGAAGGAGTTTTTGCTACAGGAAAACACTTTCCAGGACATGGCGATACAGAAACAGATTCACATCATACACTTCCAATAGTAAATTTTTCTGAAGAAAGAATAAACGAAGTGGAATTGTATCCATACAAAAAAATGTTTCATTTAGGTTTGGCTTCTGTTATGGTTGCTCATTTAAATGTGCCAAGTTTAGAACCACGAGAAAATTATCCAACATCTATTTCATATCATGTTGTAAATGATATTCTTAAAGAACAATTAAAGTTTAAAGGATTAATTTTTACAGATGCTCTGAATATGAAAGGAGCCAGTAGTTTTAAAAAACCTGGAGATATTGATTTTGAGGCTTTTATGGCGGGTAATGATGTTTTACTTTTCGCAGAAGATGTTCCTAAAGCGGTAGAAAAATTTAAACAAGCTTATACAGATTCAATTCCAAAAATTACAGATGAAAGAATTGAATTTTCAGTGAAGAAGATTTTAAAGTATAAATATAAAGCAGGTTTAAACCATTACAAGCCAATTCAAATTGATGGTTTATATAATGAAATTAACAAACCCGAAAGTGCATCATTACAATATAAATTGTATGAAAATGCAATAACTGTCATTAAGAATGATGAAGAAACAATTCCAATAAAAGATTTGACAAAATCTAAATTGGCTTATGTAAAAATAGGAGATGATAATAATACTGCTTTTCTATCGACCTTAAAAAAATATGCCGAAGTAACTGAAGTCTCTCATCAAAACATTGATAGTCTCAATCAAGAGTTAAAGAAGTATGATAAAGTAATTATAGGTTATCATGTTTCGGATAAATCTTGGTGGAAAAAGCATGAATTTACAGCCAGAGAATTAGAATTAGTGAATAAAGTTGCAGAACATAATGATGTTATTTTAGATGTGTTCTCAAAACCATATGTATTATTGCCAATAAAGTCATTTGATAAATTTGAAAGTGTTATTGTCTCATATCAAAATGGAGATATTCCACAAGAAATTTCTGCCGAATTAATCTTTGGTACAATTCAAGCTAAAGGAAAATTGCCAGTATCTATTAATGAGGATTTTAAGGTAGGAGACGGCTTATCTACAGAAGTGATTAACAGATTAGGTTTCACTAATCCTGAATCGGTTGGAATGGACTCAAAAATTTTATCTAAAATTGACGGAGTTGTTAAAAAAGCAATTGACGGAGGAATGACACCCGGAGCACAAGTTTTAGTGGCTCGAAAAGGAAAAGTCATCTATCAGAAATCTTTTGGCTATCATACCTATAAAAAAGATATAAAGGTTAAAAATTCTGATATTTATGATATTGCTTCATTATCAAAAATCATTGGAACTCTGCCAAATGTAATGCTTGATTATGATCACCAAAAAATCAAATTAGAAACACGTTTGGGAGAAATGATTCATAAGGCAAAAGGTACCAATAAGAATTCTATTACATTCAAAGAGTTATTATCTCATTATGCACGCTTGCAAGCTTGGGAACCTTTTTATAAAAGTACTTTAGATTCTGTAAGTAAAAAGCCTTTAGGTAAATATTACAAAAAAACAAGTTTAAAAGGTTTTACTACTCAAGTAGCTGAAAATTTATACATCACTAATACTTACAACGATACTATCATTAATAAAATAATAAGAAGTAAGCTGTTACCTAAAAAAGAATATAAATACAGTGACTTTACATTTATTTTGCTTAAAGAATATTTAGAGACCCATCATAGAAAAACATTAGATGTTTTAGCTACTGAAAACTTTTTCTCAAAATTAGGAATGAACAGTACAATGTATAATCCTTTAAGAAAGTTTTCTGAAGATGTAATACCTCCAACAGAGAATGATAAGTATTTTAGAAATCAGGTGATTCATGGTTATGTTCATGACATGGCTGCAGGACATGCTGGTGTTTTTTCAAATTCTATTGATATTGCTAAAATGATGCAAATGTATTTGCAAAAGGGTAATTATGGTGGAATTCAATTCTTTTCAGAAAAGACATTGAATGATTTTAACTCATGCTATTTTTGTACTGAAGGTAATCGAAGAGGACTTGGTTTCGATAAACCACAATTAGCAGGGACTTCTGGACCTACATGTGGATGTGCTTCTATAACAAGTTTTGGACACACTGGTTTTACGGGAACAATGACGTGGGCAGATCCAGAAACTGAAATTGTGTATGTTTTCCTTTCCAACAGAACATATCCTGACAGTAATGCATCTAACAAACTTTCGAAAGAAAATATTCGCGAGGATATTCAAAAAATTATTTACGAAGCAATAATAAAGTAATAGTTAATTTTGTCTAAAAGTTCTTATGAGTACTAATGTTTTTAGTACTTTAGTAAGATGAAAATCGCTATAGTTTGCTATCCAACTTTTGGAGGTAGTGGTGTGGTAGCCACAGAGTTAGGTCTTGAATTAGCCCGAAGAGGACACGAAATTCATTTTATTACATATCGTCAACCAGTACGTTTAGCACTTCTTAATCCAAACGTGCATTACCACGAAGTCAATGTTCCCGAGTATCCTTTATTTCATTATCAACCGTATGAATTAGCATTGTCAAGTAAATTAGTTGACATGGTTAAACTACATAAAATTGATTTATTGCATGTGCATTATGCTATTCCTCATGCTTATGCAGGTTATATGGCAAAACAGATGCTTAAAGATGAAGGAATTAAAATACCAATGGTGACAACATTACATGGAACTGATATTACCTTGGTAGGTAACCATCCTTTTTACAAACCTGCTGTTACTTTTAGCATTAATAAATCGGATGTTGTGACTTCTGTTTCACAAAGCTTAAAAGATGATACACTTCGTTTATTTAATATTAAAAATGAAATACAGGTAATTCCAAATTTTATCGAGTTAGATAATCGAA
>CBFHBH010000066.1:0-9085 GCA_965653735.1 uncultured Flavobacterium sp.
GTGCAAATATACACATTATTTTTAAATTCCAAATTCCAAAGTAGAAATTCCAAGAAAAATTTAAATGAAACCAAAAATTTAGAAATTGCCCTCTCAATTTCCTATCTTTGGTTTTCTTTACAAAAAAACACAATGGAAAATATTAAACAATACGTTCAGGAAAACAAAGAGCGTTTTTTAAATGAGTTAATAGATTTATTAAAAATACCTTCAGTAAGTGCTGATAGTGCTTACGCCCAAGATGTAATTGATACTGCAAATGCTGTAAAAACTAGTTTAGAAAAAGCAGGATGTGATGTGGTTGAACTTTGCGAAACACCAGGATATCCAATTGTTTACGGTGAAAAAATAATTGATAAAAACCTACCAACTGTCTTAGTATATGGCCATTACGATGTTCAACCAGCTGACCCAATTGAATTATGGGACTCACCTCCTTTTGAACCCGTAATCAAAAAGACCGATTTACATCCTGAAGGAGCTATTTTTGCTCGTGGTGCTTGTGATGATAAAGGTCAAATGTACATGCACGTAAAAGCATTTGAGTACATGATTAAAAACAACTGCTTGCCTTGTAATGTAAAATTCATGATTGAAGGTGAAGAAGAAGTTGGATCTAAAAGTTTAGGTTGGTTCGTAGAGAGAAACCAAGATAAATTAGCTAATGATGTAATTTTAATTTCTGATACGGGAATGATCTCAAATACACAGCCGTCAATCACAACAGGATTACGCGGACTAAGCTATGTAGAAGTAGAAGTTACTGGCCCTAACAGAGATTTACACTCTGGCCTTTATGGTGGTGCAGTTGCTAATCCAATCAATGTATTGACTAAAATGATAGCTTCTTTACATGATGAAAACAATCATATTACTATTCCTGGTTTTTATGATAAAGTTGAAGAACTTTCTCAAGAAGAAAGAGCACAAATGGCAAAACGTCCATTTAGTCAAGAAGCTTACAACAAAGCGCTTGATATTGCTGAAGAATACGGAGAGACAGGATACACTACAAATGAAAGAAACTCAATTCGACCTACATTAGATGTAAACGGAATTTGGGGAGGATATACAGGCGAAGGTGCAAAGACAGTTATTGCAAGCAAAGCTTATGCTAAAATTTCTATGCGTTTAGTTCCTAACCAAGATTGGGAGGAAATTACAGAATTGTTCAAAAAACATTTTGAAAGTATCGCACCTAAAGCAGTAAAAGTAAAAGTTACACCACATCATGGAGGACAAGGATATGTAACTCCTATTGATGGTGTTGGATACCAAGCCGCTGCAAAAGCTTACCACGATTCATTTGGTGTTGAGCCAATTCCTGTACGTTCTGGAGGAAGTATTCCAATTGTTGCTTTATTCGAAAAAGAATTAAAATCTAAAACAATCATGATGGGCTTTGGACTTGATAGTGATGCTATCCACTCACCTAACGAACATTATGGCATTTTCAATTATCTAAAAGGAATCGAAACTATTCCGTTATTCTATAAATACTTTACTGAAATGAATAAATAAATTCAGTGAGTAAGAAAAAATTTATATCAGAAGTACTAAAATCTACAGGAACTATAGGCGCTTTGTCGCCTAGTTCCTCTTTTTTGGCTAAAAAAATGTTGGAGCCCATCAATTTTAGTCAATCGCAATGTATTGTAGAATTTGGTCCAGGAACAGGTGTTTTTACCAAAAAACTCCTTGAAAACATGCTTCCTGATTCAAAACTATTGGCATTTGAAATCAATCCAACTTTTATAGAAGAACTAGAACAAATCAAAGACAGCCGACTTGTTTTAATTAAAGATAGTGCCGAAAAAATTGAAGAATATTTAAAAGAAAACGGATGTTCTTCTGCTGACTATATTGTTTCTTCATTACCCTTTGCGATGATTCCAGATGATGTTGTCCATCGTATCTTAACCAATTCTGACAGTGCATTATCTGAAAACGGAAGATACATTCAATTTCAATATTCTTTAAATGCAAAAAAGAAACTAGAAAGGTATTTTAGCGAAGTCAACATCAATTTTACACTTTTAAATTTACCCCCAGCTTTTATTTATGTCTGCAAAAAATAATTTTATTTTACTCACCCTTCTAACAATACTCATTAGTTGCAAAACCAATCAAACAAAAAACAAACTAAGAGAAGGATTATGGATTGAGACAGTTGAGTTGAGCGACTCAATTACAATTAAAACGAAAGGGAGATATCGCAAAGGAGAGCCTATAAGAACCTGGAAATACTATAGAAACAACCACATCGAGAAAAAAGAAAAGTACAAAGAAAATTCAAGCCACATTACTTTTTATCACGAAAATGGCAAAAAACAATCGGAAGGAAACACAAAATTTGTAATTACCGAAAAGGAGACACATTGGTTTTACTCTGGAAAGTGGTTTTTTTATAACGAAGCTGGAAAACTCGATATGATAAAACATTACGAAAACGGAGAAAAGATTTCTGAAGAAATTGTAAATTGATTTAACGAAAGCCAATCAATTTTTTTAAGTTTGCTCCACCAAACAAACACAAAATGAAAAAGACTATTTGTATAGCCGGAGGAGGAATTTCAGGGCTTTACAGCGCACTTCAACTTAGCGATTTAGATTACAACGTAATACTTTTAGAAGCTTCAGAAAATCATTGGGGCGGACGTATAGAAACCACTGTTTTAGAAAACTTCATTACAGAGTGGGGACCAATGCGTTTTGAAACTAAATTGCAACCCAAGTTTGGTAAATTAATTGATGATTTAAAAATTGAACTTGTACCTTTTAATGGACCACAGGCAAATCCTTCACAATTTCCGCAATATGATCTTCCTTTACAAGAGCAAAATTTAAACGCTCTTGACTTATTACGCAAAGGAATTTTACTCATGATGGGCAAAAACCCTAACAATCCTATAGATTTTGGATGCCAAAACTGGATTGACAGTTTAACTGAAGAAGATTTCAGAATCATGCGCAAGGAATCTAAACTGAATGGAAAATTCATGTGGAAAATGGGATTCTGGAATGCATTAAGTGAGGATGGAATTTTATCTCACCAGGCTTTAATGAAAATTAGAGATACCGGAACATTTTACCACATGATTCCAGACAATTTAAATGCAATTGAATGGGTAATTTGGTGGTTGAGGGCTTTTAAAACAGATGGACAAATTTTGGCCACCATCAAAAAAGGAACAGACGAGATTACCAAACAAATGCTTTTAAAACTTCAACAAAGAAAAAACGTAACGCTTATAAATGGTGCCAAATTAGTTTCTTTTAAAAACAACGATAAAAATCTTGTAGAAGCGACTTATTCCAGGAAAGAAGAAAAATTAACTCTTGTAGCTGACCATTTATTGTTGGCAATGCCTCAATACCCACTAAAAAAACTATATCATTCTTTACCTGAGCAAATCAGAGAACAGTTGGATAGTGTAAATGGTTTTGCGATGACTAAAGTATTTTTCATATTGGACAAGCCATGGTGGGAGTACAACCAATCACCACAAGCGAGAGCAAACCGAATGCCTACACGTGAAATTCATTACTTCCGTAGATCTAAAACGAATGATTTTGATGGTTACGGAATGATTTTATTATACACTGATAAACCTGCAACAGAATTTTGGAACTATTATATAGAAAATAGAAACAAGCATGAATTCGCAGAGGTAAATAACAACGATGAAATCAAGCAACAATTTGCAAATTTCATGTCAAAAGATGTTTATCGTTCCCTACAAGGAAACGAGGCCATGTCGACTACAGGTTTACAACTAACTAAAGAAGCCTTGTTGAAATATGCAAACATGAGCTTAAACGAAATCAAAGAAGATATTGAAAAATCTATTGTTTCATACGGAATCCGTGACTGGTCGTGCGCTCCTTATGGTGCTGGAAATCATTGCTGGAGACCTGGAGTAAAGTCATGGGAAATTCAAGAACAATTTAAAGCCTTTGCATTAGACAATTCAGACGTGAAAAACATTCATATTATTGGTGAAGCTTATTCTGATTACACAGGTTTCATTGAAGGTGCTATCAATTCTTCCGATTGGGCACTTGAAGAAATCACCGGAAGGAAGATGACTATCAATTTTAATTAAAAAACAAAAACCTCAAAGCATTATTACTTTGAGGTTTCTTTTTATTTCTGTAGACCAACTTCGTTCCGATAGATATAATCGCCGTGATTTGGCGAAAAATATTTATTCATTTTTTTATCAAACTCTTTTATTTTGGTCTCATCTTTCCAATAAGCTTTAGCTAGTTCGTCGTCTTTTGCCCAAGCTTTTTCAATATCTCCTAAACTATCATATACAAAAACCTCAACAAACTCACCTCCTTTTGAACCCCAAGCATGAGAATAAGTATAATATGCTTTAAGCATGTCATTTTTATTAATCAGATTATCCATTACTTCTTTGTATAAAGCTTCAAATTCTTTATCTGATCCTTCTCTATTTTCAGTAAAAGCACTTTTTCTCACATAATATACCAATTGCTTATCAGGTATTTTACTCAACATTTTACGATTAGGTAAAACAGTATAAATCTCGTCTGAATGTCCTTCTGAATAAAAAGCCCCCCTTTTATCAAAGAAAGCTTTTCTTGCTTTTTCATCTGGCCATGCCGCTTTAGCTAACTCATTATCTTTTTCCCAAGCTTTATCAATAGCTTCCCAATTTTCATACACCTGTACCAAGAGAATTTCTGTGTTATCTTCGGTAAAAAAATGAGTTAAAATATTATGTCTCAAGATAAAAGGATTCTTCATAACCACTTTATCAAAATATTCTTTCTCAATTTTAAGCCAATCTTCTTTTTTCAAATCAGGATTAGAAGTGTTTCTGTGCAAAGTTGTAACCGTCAAAAAGCGAGGTACTGCTTCTTGAGCCATAATGGGAAAACTCATCCCTAAAAGGAACAGAAAGAATCCCAAGATTTTGTAATGAATTGCTTTCATAATTTCAAAAATTAAAAGTTTATAAAGAAGTAAAACTTGTTTTTGAAACCAGAAATACGTGGATTTTTAAGAACATACTAAATAGTTGTACAAATTTACAATAATTTTAATTTAAAATTCTGATTATCAGTAGAATATAAATAACTAGCTTTGCCATTTCAAACTAATATTATTTTATAAGTCGAAATAAATCAATGATTTAGATATAATTTATTTTTTTGGTCTTAAATTTGCTGTATCATCAATCAAAATCAATCATCATGTTAAAACGTTTTTTTATTCTGTGCTCTGGCGCAGATAGAGAGTTACTAGACTCTTGCAGTGAAGGCGAACAAACCAAGTATGTAGGAATTGGCGCAACTGTTTTTTTTACAGCTGTAATGGCTTTTTTAGCAAGTGCTTATGCATTGTTTACTGTATTTGACAATCCCTATTATGCCATAGCATTTGGCACCGTTTGGGCGCTTCTTATTTTTAATCTGGATCGTTTTATTGTATCAACCATTAGAAAGAGAGATAATCTTTTGGCTGAATTGGCACAAGCTTCTCCTCGAATTATTCTGGCAATGATTATTGCTATTGTAATATCAAAACCTTTGGAGATTAAAATATTTGAAAAAGAAATTAACACTGTTCTTTTAAAGGAAAAGAATGCCATGGCAATTGCCAATAAAAATCAAGTTACCAATTTCTTTAAGAGTGATGTAACCAAAAATCAAGCTGAAATTGATAGTATTAAATCGACTATAAAAGCTAAAGAAAAAGAAGTAGCCAATTTATATCAATCATACATTACAGAGGCTGAAGGTTCTGCTGGAACTAAAAAAATGGGTAAAGGACCAATTTACAAGGAAAAAAGAGAGGCTCATGATTTGGCCTTACGTCAACTAGATTCATTAAAAGCCAATTCTTCTAAAACCATTGCCGATAAAGAAGCCAGAGCAAAGACTTTACAAGCCGATTTAGACAAAAAAGTAGCCGATTCTAAACCCATCATAGACAATTTTGATGGATTAATGGCAAGGATTAATGCCTTAGGAAAACTTCCATTACTACCTTCGCTATTCATTATGTTGTTATTTCTAGCAATCGAGACTTCTCCTATTATAGCTAAGATGCTTTCTCCAAAAGGGGAGTATGATTTTAAATTAGAAGACAATGAAACTGCTTTAAAAACTCATATTGAACAAAACAACTTTCAACGTGCTTTACAAAAAGATACTGATGCCATGATTTATGACAAAGTGTATGAAGACATCAGGTCAGACAAAGAATTGTACGATTACAAGAAAAGATCTGCAATTGAAATATTAAAACTTCAATCTGACAGTTACGTTGCAAAACAAAAAAGTGTTATGTAACTAAAATTAAAAAGGCATTAGATAATCTAATGCCTTTTTCTTGTTTATAATTTAAGAGATTACATATACTGTAAAACTTCAGCTTTTAAACGGTCATATTCTCCCTGAAGAATTAATCCGTTATCTAATAATTTTTTATAATTCTGAAGTTTAGCAAATAGTTCTTCACTACTCATTTCACTTAATTTTCTTTCACCAGAATTAGTTGCTGTATTTTCTATTCAATAATTGGTTCGTTAATTACTGGAACTGAAGGCATGATTTCAGCAAATGAAGTTACTTCTTCAACTTCAACCTCTTCCACAATTTCTGCAGGATATTCTTCTTCAACGGCTGATGGAGTTTCTATAACAGGAGCTGTTTCAATAGTAGTTGTTGCTTGCGGATTTTTCAATAAATCCATTTGCTCTTTAGCAAAAGTATATAGCTTTCTAGCTTGATTTTTAGGCAAATAATCTACTGTATGAGTTAATTCAGTTTTTGTTGAAAAAGTAAAATCAGAACCTAAAATTCCTTCTTTTACAAACGTTCCTCCTATTTCATCCCAGTTGAAATCTACAAACTCCATAGATAAACCTAAATTTTTAGGTTTACATAAGATGATGCGTTTATTAGTAACTACTATACTATCAGGAAAAACTGTAATCGCTGGTTTTTTTTGTACAGCGATATAACCTACTTCTTCGTTAGTCATTAATAAATTCTCAAGCTTAGCCGTAATTTTCTCAATCGCTTTTGGGTCTTGGTCTTCGTTTAATATTTTCTTTAAATTATCAATCATAATTATTGTTTATTATTTTTTGCGCTTACAATAGCATCAAAAGTAATGCCTAAATTAAGAATTTATTACTTCAGCTTGTAATTTCTTTGTTAAACTTTTAAACACTAAATCGTATGAATCGTTAATCAATTCCAGCATCATTTTATCAGAAACGTCTTTATGAAAATCGACAGTATTCCAATGTACTTTACTCATGTGATAACCTGGTCTTATTCCATCATATTCAGCGCGAAGTTCTTCCGCTTTTTCTGGATCGCATTTTAAATTTAAAGAAGGATTTCCTTTTTCCCACTCCTGCAAAGATGTTAAGCAAAACATTTTCCCTCCCACTTTAAAAACCAAAGTATCTTCATCAAAAGGGAAATGCTCTGTAACTCCTTTTTTTGACAAACAAAACTCATAAAGTTGCTGTATATCCATCTTATTTTATATTGATTGCCCAAAAGTTAGTAAAGTTCCATTAGGATCAATTATCGAAAATTCTATTTGGTTCCATGGTTTCACTTCAAGTTTTCCATTGGGATGAATTTCAATATTTTTCTCTTCCAATTTTTTATAAAATTCATCAATTTTATCTTCTAACCGAATATAAATCATAAAATCTGATTTCATTGGATTCAAATTTTGATAGGCAAATAAATGAATTTCCAAGTCATCCTTTGAAATAATACAATAATCATCATAATCTGAATTCAAAACAAAACCTAATTTTTCATAAAACTCAATTGTTTTGCTTTTATGAATAAAAGGCAGCTTAGGAATAATTGCTGTTATCATATTTTATATAAAATTGGCTTACTAGGGCTTGCATCATTTTCAAACGAAGCAATTTGAAGATTTAGTATATAAAATCCATCTTCAATTGCATCATTCACATAAACTAACTCTGTAATAGTACAATCGATTCTGGCGTCTTCATTAAGATGATTCACATCTTTTACATTCCAAAATGCTTTATGTGCTAATAACCTACCTTCATCATGCTCTCTATCCACACTTGGCAAATCTATCAATAAATGTTGAATACCTTTTTCACGGATAAATATTGCCGTTTCTTCCAATAGATAAGGCCAGTTTGTATTTGAATATTTCTTTGAAGTTTTTTCCGATGAATTCGGTAATGTTCTAATTATAATTGCTTCTGGCGATTTATCTTTTGAAGCATCAACAATTTGCGCTTTAGTGATTACAAAATCTTCTCCTTGAGCTTCTGGCTGAACCGAAATCACTTCTGCGGTAAAAAAGAATTGCTTTAAACATTGATTGATACTATAGAAGTCTCTTGTGATATGCCCCAGACATTCGGTATGCGTACCATGTCCGTGTGGGTTAAAAAAAATATTATTAAAATTTGTTGAAGAACTTCCTTCGGAAACCTTTCCGATCCAGTCACCAAATCGAACAGGTTCTATTTCTGGTTTTTCGATATACCAAGCAATTGGATTTAGTTCAGTATTAGAAATTGGCAGTGAAATATCTAATGGTTTTGATAAATCTATTTTAAAAATCTGATTTTGGTGTTGAATTTCTGCAATCACTTTGAAATTATTTATTCCAAATTTAACCAAAAAAGATCTGATGCAATTCCGTCACAAAAGAATTTTCCTTTTTTTGTAGTTTTTAGAATATTACTTTCAATAATCAGCTTTTCATCATCCAAAAATCGTTGCGCATTTTGAAGTAAATATCCAAGATAATCTTTACCAAATTCCTTTTCTATTCTTTCTAAAGAAACACCCCAAACAGTTCGTAAACCTGTCATCACATATTCGTTATATCTGTCAGTAATAGATAATGTTTCGACTTCATTTGGCAATTTAGATTCTTGCATCGATTTGATGTACAAGGAATTATTAGAAACATTCCAACTACGATTTACTCCATCATAACTGTGTGCCGAAGGACCAATTCCGATGTATTTTTTACCCAACCAATAAGCAGAATTGTTTCGAGAAAAATAATTTGGTTTACCAAAAT
>CBFHBH010000067.1:0-8920 GCA_965653735.1 uncultured Flavobacterium sp.
CAGGAAATGCATCAATTGCAATGCGAAGCTTATGGATTGCCAATGGCTGTAATATTATACTTTGTCCAATTTTAATTAACGGATTAGGTCCAATACCAGCATTTGGATTAATAGGCGCAGCTATGGCAACAACTATTGGAAGAAGTGTGGGTGTTTTGTATCAGTTTTATCACTTATTCGGCGGCAAAGGAATTTTAAAAGTAAAAATTTCACAGTTTGTTCCTGACTGGGAACAAATTAATGCGTTAGTAAAAATTGCTGCTCCTGGAGTATTACAATTTGTTATTGCTTCTTGTAGTTGGATTTTCTTAGCACAGTTGGTAGCTACAACAGGAGGAGACCATGGCTCTGCAGGCTATCAAACTGCCTTACGAATCATGATGTTTTTCATACTACCTGCATGGGGTTTAAGCAATGCTGCTGCAACTTTGGTAGGGCAAAATCTTGGAGCAAATCAGGTTGAAAGAGCCGAAAAATCAGTATTCACGACAGCTAAGTACAATGTAATTTTCATGGCAGGAATTATGATTTTTTGTTTATTTTTTGGCAACATAGTGATTTCCTTTTTCACGAATGATGAAACAGTTCATGAGATTGCAGTTTCTGCTTTACAAATTATGAGCCTAGGTTACATATTCTATGGCATTGGGATGGTACTCATTAACACTTTTAATGGTGCTGGAGATACTTGGACACCAACAAAAGTAAATTTTTTTGGATTTTGGTTGTTCCAAATACCTTTAGCTTATTTTTTAGCCAAGTATTTAAAAATGGGACCTACAGGAGTTTTTATGGCAGTACCAATAGCCGAAACCGCAATCACTTTGACCAGTATATTTTTATATCGCAGAGGAAAATGGAAAACAATTCAAGTTTAAAAAAAGTCCCAGTTTTGGGACTTTTTTTTTCATCTCTTTATATAACCAGAATATCGTTAAGGTCTCCACTCTACTTTGTACTCCCTGTTAGAAATATTTCCCGATTTTGTATCTACTTCAAATTCAATTAACCCAAAAGGATAAATATCCTTTGTAACAAACCACTTTTTTTCATCTTTTGATAAGGTTAAAAAAACTCTTTTTGCATTTTCTCTATCATTCGGATTTAGAATAAACTCCTCTTTCAATTCTTTATGTACCACTTGAGGCGAAACTTCTGATTTGTCTTCTGTTAAATTAAATATATACTTAAAATGAGCTTTTTCCTCATCTGTCAAACTTATAAAAAGAGGTGTTTTTTTTAGAATATCAAACAATTGCAGTGGCTTAACCGTAATTTGCTCATACCGAACCGATTCATCTATAGTTTTTATTAATCTCCCTGTTTCATCATAAAATTTTGTCACTCCAAATTTGATTTGATCTGAATTCATTGAAGAGCCTATAAATCTTTCTGTTTCTTCTTTTAAAACCCCATTTTTATAGTATCTCATATATTTTTGAAATAATTTAGGACTAGCTAAATCTATCAACATGACATAATCTTCAGTCGTTTCATAGCTCGATATTTTCTCACCATTTTTCAAAATCTCCACACACTGAGACAAATCTTGCATTGGATTTTCTTTTTCTTTTTTTTCTAAACATTCATTAAATTTTTTAATATCAAATCTATCTTGTGTCATAATTTTCTCTTTTGGATATTCTACTCCTTTTTCTGTTTGCCCAGTACACTGCATTAAACTAAATGCAAGAATTATTAAAATTATCTTTCTCATAATTTCTTCTACATATTTGAATTAAGAATTTTCCATTGCCACTTATTGGTTGAAAATCTACTTTTACCTACTTGATGGGTATAATCCATAATATTATCCGTTTTGTGCAATTTATAGGTGAACTTTCCATCATTATCAAATGTATGATACAATCCCATGGCATGCATTAATTCGTGTGGAGCTGTTGAATCGTTTCTGTTTTGATATACCACCACAACTTTTGCATTTCCTCCAATATCCTCAGCTACTCCGTTCAAAGTACCATCTGGCAGCATATACAACCTATAATAATCCTTATAAATATCATTTTTCTTGTCTTCAAAAAATTTATCATCCAATGCTCTATGAATAGAACGAAGATTTGAAGTATCCATTAGTACTTTTCCTTTTTTATCTTTTGTGGTAAAAAATAAATCGAACCACCAATCTCCAATTTTAATACCTTTTTTTTCTGGCTTTATTTTTCCATTTATATAAGATTGCTTAAAAGCGTTGATCAAAATTTGTATTTCGTTTCCTTTGACACTTCCTATATATCCGTTGTGCTCAACAGGAATAAACACTACATTAACATCTTTCACAATATTATTGGGCAGTATGTTTATTTGTCCTACTTTTTTATTGATCTTGTCTTTTGTAGCAATTAATTCTATTTTTTGTAAACTAGAAAACTCTTTTAAGCATTTTATCTCTATTACTTTATCATTATAATGCTTTCCTTTTTTATTACTGAGTTTTTCAAGAATTGTGATCTGAAAAATATTTTTATCATATTCATAACGCATTGAATCTGGTTGTTCTGAAATTTCGATAACTGCATCCAAAACTGCTTTTTCGTTTTTCATTAACGTCATATTGGGCACATAATATCTTGAATAACCATCTACAACAAACATTTCATATTCTAAAAGATGCTTAAAATACAAACTATTATTTTGTGTAAAAACTGCTTTTGGATTTGTTGCATATAAAGTACCATATTTACCTACAACATCTGAATACTTTTCATCAACGGGCATTTGGCTATCAGATTTTCTATTCCAATCAAATCCAAATTCTCCTTTCCAATCTTTGCTTGGTCTAAACTCTACAACACATTTTAATAAACTTTTTGCAACTGGTGGAGCTTTTTTTGGTTTCCCATATGTAACGCCTTTTTCCTCTCCTTTTTCAAAAATTGCTTTATCCGAATGAAAAACTATACTCTCTTCTGCATACATATTGTGGCTACCCACAGTATGCTTAGTGATTTTCCCTCCTACGATACGAATTCTGCTCATATTTAAATCAATGTTTATATATTTCATTATCTAGCAATCAAATATATAAATTGTAGGAAAAATATTTCTTTTAAAGGCATAAAAAAAGTCCCTATTTGGGACTTTTTATTTTATTAAACTAACTGACCACTATAGTCTTGAATAATATCATCAAAAACTTGCAATAAAGCATTATGTTCGTCAAGAGTTACAAGTTTATTTCTATGCTCTTTAAAATGCGGAATTCCTTTGAAATAATTGGTATAATGACGGCGCATTTCAACAATTCCCACACGCTCACCTTTCCACTCCATTGACCAAATTAAATGATTTCTAGCCGCTTCTACTCTATCATTAATGGTTGGAGATGCTAAATGCTCTCCTGTTTTGAAATAATGTTTGATTTCATCAAAAATCCAAGGATAACCAATTGCCGCACGGCCAATCATAATCCCATCTAAGCCATATTTATTTTTGTATTCCAAGGCTTTTTCAGGAGAATCGATGTCTCCGTTACCAAAAATTGGAATTTTTATCCTAGGATTGTTTTTAACTCTAGCAATATGCGACCAGTCTGAATGTCCTTTATACATCTGGGCACGCGTACGACCATGAACAGTTAAAGCGTGAATACCTACATCCTGAAGTCTTTCCGCAACCTCATCAATATTGATTGATGATTCATCCCATCCTAAACGAGTTTTTACTGTTACAGGAAGGTGTGTACTTTTTACTACTGCTTTAGTTAGTCGCACCATTAAATCGATATCTTTCAACACCCCTGCTCCTGCTCCTTTGCAAACCACTTTTTTTACGGGACATCCAAAGTTGATATCTACTAAATCCGGCTGAACAGTTTCTACAATTTTAGCACTCATTGCCATTGCCTCTTCATCACCACCAAAAATTTGAATACCAACAGGGCGTTCATAATCAAAAATATCTAGTTTTTGTCTACTCTTAATAGCATCACGAATTAACCCTTCACTTGAAATAAATTCAGAATACATCAAATCTGCTCCATGTAATTTACACAAGCGACGAAAAGGCGGATCGCTAACATCCTCCATGGGAGCTAGTAACAAAGGAAAATCTGGTAATTCTATTTTGCCTATTTTAACCATTCAGTCTACAATTTATCCACTTCATTATGTATAAAAACAAAAAAAGCTGTAAATAATTACAGCTTCATTTTTGGTGCAAAGATACTATTATTCTACATTTTAGATGCAATGTCTTTACTATATTTTTTTAGAGTAGCTCTAGCCATTCCTAAATTTACTTTAGAAGAATCTACTGCAAGATATACAAAGTAATCTCCGTTTTCTGACAAATCAATAATATGTAATTGATCAGAAAGCGTGATTAAAATATCATCTAGTTTAGATGTAAGGCCCAAAGCTTTAATTGCGCTAAGTTTTGCCTTAACCACTTCAAGATTGTAAGCCGATGCTAATTCTGGATCAAAATTAGGATTAACCGAAAGCGATGCAAATGACATTCCTGTTTTTACTTCAGTCACAGAAACACCAATGAATCCAGCAAGATTATCTTTTAAATCTGAGGTAAATGTTGTTAAAAATTCTGACATAATTTAAGATTTTAGTGTTAATATAGTTTTTGAATAAGATTAAGAAATCGCCTGTAGTTTTAAATGAATAAGCCCCAGTTTACTTGGATTTTTAGTAATTAAAGCCAGATACTCATCCTTTTCGAGTCTACGTACAAAGAAGAGTCCTTTATCTGCATGAATAATCATTTCGTGTGAGGTTCCAAATTTTAGATCCTCAATCAACTCTTTACACATTGTCAATAAAACCCCTCCCATCGCCGCAATATTTCCATCAAAATCCAGATAATGAGATTTTAACAAATTCCCATCACCGTTAAACACAAGAGCAGAGTCAACTCCTGTTTCATCAATTAGTGCATCTAAGTCAAGTTTTTTCATAGATTCTCAGTTATTTAGTTTTAGCTAATGTAATCTTTTTTTTACAAAAAAATATTTATTTGTAGGGTTTTTTTTATAAAATTTTTTTATTAATTTAACAGAATTATTCAGTAAATAAAAGCATCATGAAAAAAGAAACTAACCCAGAAAAACTAAGACAACGTCTTCAAAAAACTCTTTTAGAATTTAGAAAATACAGAATAGCAAAAGGTAAACAGTCAAAAAAAGCTACAATTTTTTCTAAAATTTTTAATTAATACACTTAATGCTAATATGTTCTTAAATTCTTCACTTAATTTTATACTTTTGTAGCAAAATTAACTTTAGCTTTTTGTGATTATTAATTAAAGATATTCAAAGCAAAATCTAATGTTAGATTACACATAGAGTATAGAATGAAGAAGATTAGAAATTTTTGCATTATTGCACATATCGACCATGGTAAAAGTACTTTGGCTGACAGACTTTTGAGCGCTACGCAAACCGTAACCGCTCGTGAAGAAAAAGCTCAGTTACTTGACAACATGGACTTAGAGCGTGAACGTGGAATCACAATAAAGAGTCATGCCATTCAAATGGAGTACAAATACAAAGGTGAAGATTATATCTTAAACCTAATTGACACTCCTGGACACGTAGACTTTTCATATGAAGTTTCTCGTTCTATAGCAGCTTGTGAAGGTGCTTTATTAATTGTAGATGCCGCACAAAGCATACAGGCGCAAACTATTTCGAATTTATATTTAGCTTTAGAGAATGACTTAGAAATTATTCCAGTTTTAAATAAAGTCGATTTACCAAGTGCTAATCCAGAGGAAGTAAGTGATGATATAATAGATTTATTAGGTTGCAAATTAGAAGATATTATTCATGCATCAGGTAAAACTGGCTTTGGTGTTGAGAATATCTTAGCTGCAATTATTGAAAAAATTCCTGCTCCAAAAGGAGATCCAGAAGAACCTCTTCAAGCATTAATTTTTGATTCTGTTTATAATCCATTTAGAGGAATTGAAGTTATTTTCCGTGTAAAAAACGGCGAAATCAAAAAAGGGCAAAAAATCAAATTCATGGCTACTGGCAACGAATATTTTGCTGATGAAATTGGAACCCTTAAATTAAACCAAGTCCCTAAAGACAAAGTCTCTACAGGTGATGTAGGATATTTAATCTCTGGTATCAAAGAAGCTAAAGAAGTAAAAGTTGGAGACACCATAACTGATGCAAAGACCCCAACAACAAATATGATTCATGGTTTCGAAGATGTGAAACCAATGGTTTTTGCAGGAATTTACCCTGTTGATACTGAAGATTACGAAGAACTTCGTGCTTCAATGGAAAAACTCCAATTGAATGACGCTTCTCTTGTATTTACTGCCGAAAGTTCGGCAGCATTAGGATTTGGTTTCCGTTGTGGATTCTTAGGAATGCTTCATATGGAAATCATTCAAGAACGTTTGGAGCGTGAATTCAATATGACTGTAATTACTACGGTTCCCAACGTTTCTTATTTGGCTTACACAAAAAAAGATCCTGAAACTTCTTTTGTTGTAAACAACCCTTCAGATTTACCAGAACCATCAAAACTGGATAGAGTTGAAGAGCCGTTTATCAAGGCAACAATTATTACAAAAGCTGATTTTGTAGGAAATGTAATGAGTTTATGTATTGAAAAACGTGGACAAATTACGAATCAAACTTATTTAACAACTGAACGTGTTGAGTTAAACTTTGACATGCCGCTAGCCGAAATTGTATTTGATTTTTATGATAGATTAAAAACTGTTTCTAAAGGATATGCTTCTTTTGATTATCATCCAATAGGAATGAGAACTTCTAAATTAGTTCATTTAGATGTATTATTAAATGGTCAAAACGTTGATGCATTATCTGCCTTAATCCACGAAGACAATGCGTATCACATTGGTAAAAAAATGTGTGAAAAATTGCGCGAATTAATACCAAGGCAACAATTTGATATTCCAATTCAGGCTGCAATTGGGGCAAAAATTATTGCTCGTGAAACCATCAAAGCCTTACGTAAAGATGTAACTGCAAAATGTTACGGTGGAGATATTTCTCGTAAACGTAAATTGTTAGAAAAGCAAAAAGCCGGTAAGAACCGTATGCGCCAAGTAGGAAATGTAGAAATACCACAATCAGCATTTATGGCAGTATTGAAACTGAATGATTAAAAATATTAAATAACACAAAAAGTCCAATTGCAAATCAGTTGGACTTTTTGCCCTAAAAAACCCAAATCTTATTGACTAAAACTACTTCGAAAATGTTATATTTTGTATCTTTATTAAACCCAAAGTGTAATCTTATGAAAAAAATATTTTACATTTTATTACTATGCTTTGGGAGTAATGCTTTTTCCCAAACCATTACTGTCGACAATACTACAAATAGTGCAAGTGACTTAGTAAATTTGTTACTTGGAAATTCATGTGTCACTGTTTCAAATATTGGAATATCTTCTTCACAATCTGTTGCTTATTTCAACAAAAACGGATCGACTTTCCCGATTAACGAAGGAATAATACTAAGAAACGGACAAGCAATTTTTTCTCAAGGAACTTACACAGGGTCCAACATGAGTTCAGTTGCTACTGGGGGTGGTAGCGATGCTTTTCTTCAAAATTTGAGCAATACAAGTAGTGGACAAACTACCGCAATAACTGATTTGTCTTATCTTCAATTTGATTTTGTTCCTATTTCGAGTGCTTTTAGTTTCGACTTTTTATTTGCTTCTAATGAATACGGACAATTCCAATGTTTGTCTAATGATATTTTTGCATTTGAATTGACCAATTTAACAACTGGTGTAACAACTAATCTAGCGGTGATTCCTAGTACTTCAACACCTGTTTCAGTTAAGACTATTAAAAATGCCATTCATAACAATACTTGTGGATCTTCAAATCCTAGTCTTTTCTCTGTTTATAATGTAAACAATCCCGCAGCCTCAACTTTAAACATGAGGGGTCACACAGTGGTTTTAAATGCTGCTTCAATGGTTACACCAAACACCCCATATCGTCTTAAACTTGTTATCGCTGATTATGGAGATTCAGACTATGATTCGGCTGTATTTATAGGTGCTGGTAGTTTTCAAAATGATTTGGATCTAGGGCCTGATAGAATAATTTGTACAGGAGACACTTATACTTTAGACACAAATCTTGACAATAGTTATACTTTTGATTGGCTTCAAAATGGAAGCTCAACAGGCCAAACAGGATCAACTTTCAATGTCACTCAGCCAGGAACTTATACAGTTAATATAACTAAAGGAAGCTGTACATTAACAGACACTATAGTTTTTAATCCTTTAACAGTTAATACACCTTTGGACTTATATGTTTGTGGGAATGGGAGTCCAAGTTATAACTTCAACTTAACTACTAATAACGAATCAACTCTTGGTATTGACAATGTGGTTTATGATGTTTTCTATTATGATTCTGTTGTAAACGCAAACGCAAACAACCCTATTCCTGCCTCAGATTTAAATGCTTATGCAAGTGCTGGAGGACAAACTATATATATTAAAATATTTAATACACAAACCAGTCAATTTTGTGATGCTATATATTCTTTTAATTTAAACGTTATCAATTCTGTAGTTGCAGGAACTAATATAACAGACTCAATTTGTGATAATCTAGCTGGACAAAACTATACTTTAACTGATTTCGATCCTGATGTATTAAATGGTCAGCCAGCTGGTAATTTTATCATAACATATTATAACACACAAGCTGATGCTCAACTTGGAATAAACAGCATAGGAAATTCTTTAAACATACCTCCAGGATCATCTTCAATAACAGTTTGGATTCGTATGCAAAGTATATCAAATCCGAATTGTTTTGACGTAACTAGCGCTGTAATCACAATTAATCCATTACCAACAGTTACAACTATTGGTCAAATAATAGAGTGTAACAATTACACATTGTTACCAATTGCAAATGGAACATATTACAC
>CBFHBH010000068.1:0-8912 GCA_965653735.1 uncultured Flavobacterium sp.
TTGGTGTCTTTGGCAATCAGAATCTGTTTTGGACCAAAATTGTTGGTTCCGTCACTGATGCTTCCTTCTAAAATGTACAAAGCGCTTTCGCCGTATAGTTCATCACCAATTGTAACTTTTTGTTTTGTATCCGATTTAATCTCTAAAAAGTATAACGGACTGTATACCGGAACGGGAGATTTTCGCCCGAAAGCTTCTCCTGCAATTAGTTTAATCGATAAACCGTCTTGTTCCCAGCGTGGGATATCTTCTTTTTCAACGTGGCTAAAGTTAGGATCCATTTCTTCAAGTTCCTTCGGGAGTGCAACCCAAATCTGCAATCCGTGCAAGCTTTTTTCAGATGTTCTTAAATACTGTGGCGTCCTTTCTGAATGTACAATTCCTTTTCCTGCTGTCATCCAATTTACAGCACCTGGTTGAATTTCTATTTCAGTTCCTAAACTATCACGATGCATCATACTGCCTTCAAACAAATAAGTTAATGTAGAAAGTCCAATGTGTGGATGTGGTGGAACATCTAAGTTTTGATAGTCTTTTAAATATGCTGGCCCCATATGATCAATAAATACAAAAGGACCAACAGTTCTTTTTTCACGAAAGGGGCGTAGGAGCCCAACCATAAAGTTTCCAATATCTGCTGAACGCTCTTCTATTATTAATTGTACATTTGACATGATTCTGATAATGTTTTATTCTTCAAATCCTTTAAAGTTTTCGTCGACTATACGTTTCCATTCTGGATGTCTTTTGATATAAGCAAATACTAATGGACATAATGGAACCAGTTTGTAGTTATTTTGCTCAAGATAATCCAAAGTCTTTTCAATTACTGCTGTGGCAGCGCCCTTTCCTTCAAGTTCTGACTCAACTCCTGTATGTATTAAGGTAATTACGCCCGGTCTTTCCTTGTAAGCAATTAAAGCTTTGTGGTTTTCGACAGTGATCTCAAATTGGTGTTCGCTTTCGTTTTTAATTAACGGTATGTTTTCAAATTCTGGTTTCATTCTTAAATTATTAGATTGTTGGAGTTTAGTTATTGGAATTTGCCATTTAATCTTCTAAATGACCAAATTTTCCATTATTGAAATCGTCTATCGCCTGAACGATTTCTTCTCGAGTATTCATTACAAAAGGACCATGAGGAAAAATAGGTTCATTGATGGGCTCACCGCTCAAAACTAAAACCACTGCATTTTCAAGTGCTTCAATAGTAAAATCTTCACCTTCGTTTTCAAATAAAACAAAATGGTCGGTTGGTACAACTTCTTCACTATTTACTTTTACACTTCCTTCTATAACCAATAAAGCGGTGTTATAATGTGCAGGAAATGAAAAACCTGCTTTGCCCCCTTTATTCAGTTTCGCATTTTGCATGTGAACTGGTGTGAAGGTTGATGCTGGTCCGTTTACATTTTTATAATTACCGGCAATGACTTCTATAAATCCAGCATTATCAGCAAGTTCGTAACGTCCCATTTCAGCATTGGTTATTGCCTGGTATTTCGGATTGCTCATTTTATCTTTTGCAGGTAAATTTACCCAAAGTTGTACCATCTGGAATTCTCCTCCTGTTTTACTGAATTCTTCTTCATGGTATTCTTTATGTAATACTCCGGAAGCTGCTGTCATCCACTGTACATCTCCTTGACCGATTATTCCGCCGCCGCCTGCGCTGTCGTGGTGCGCTACTTTTCCTTTATAAGCAATAGTTACAGTTTCAAAACCACGGTGAGGATGAACCCCAACTCCTTTAGGAATCTGAGAAGGAGGAAAATTATATTTTGAATTATAATCTAACATGATAAACGGACTCATACGTTCCATATCCAAACGGTAACCACTCGGAATAAAATTGTGCACTCTAAAACCATCACCAACAAAATGTGGTGCTCTTGGTTCGGCTACCAATTCGATTTTTTTTGTTGCCATTGTTTCTATATTTAAAATTGATACCCAAAGGTACTCCGAATATTAACGGATACACTTAATCTAGGTTAAGAAAAGGATTGCTAAAACCAGTGGTTAATTGTAATAAATACTGTCCCAGTTACTTACGCTAAAATGTTTTCCCTTCCAGAAGAAATAATAAATATAAATGGCACAGTAGGTTTTAAAAATAAAGAGGAAAGTAATCATTTTTACTGTTGAGTAAGTTTCACCGCCCAATTGTTTATAGGGCAAAACAAAAGTCGTGGCAATACTTATTAGTAAAATAAAGACTAACAAATTTCCAAAATTTCTGTAGGGTAGTGCTTTCCATTTCCGGAACGGACTCAAATCGTTTCCCCATTTATGAATTAAGTAATAATAATCATTCCCCATAGGAACTAATAACAAAGGATCATCATAATTTTTAAGCTTCAGTGCTTTTGCAGGAGCTAGTATTTTAAAACTGTGTAAAGATGTTTTGTGATCAATTTCAATCTGTCGGATTTTGATATAAGCCTCGTCAGGAATGTCTAATTTATAGTATTTACTCTCTAAAAAACGTAACCGGTAAGTAATGCATATTTTCCGAATTGTATCGATATGAAAAACCTTTTCACTTTCTAATTTGTCAATGAAAAGCTTATTGAGAATTGTATATTGCTCTGAATCATCAGTATCAAGTAACGACTGTGTAAATTGAAGTAATGAAGATTCATGACTCACTTTTGAGTTCTCTTGAACTAAAACGTCTTCTATATTAATCTTTTTAAAAAACATAACACAATCTATATTTCACTAAGTTAGTGATTTACAGATTGTGTTACAATAAAATAACTGTATTTAACAGTTGGATGTTTATCTTAAACTAGCTCCTAATTCGGTTTCGAAAGTCTGAGTCAGTTTACTCATCACTTTGTCAATCTGAGAGTCGGTCAATGTTTTCGAACTGTCTTGCAATGTGAAACTAACAGCATATGATTTTTTGCCTTCAGGAAGGTTTTTACCCTGGTAAACGTCAAATAAATCTATTTTCTTTAATAAATTTTTCTCAGTTGCTTTTGCTAAATCAAAAATCCTTGAGAATTCAATTTTATCATCCAATAATAAAGCTAAATCGCGTCTTACTTCAGGATATTTTGAAATCTCGGTAAATTTGATATTGTTTGCTGAAATATTTTTCAAAATCGAATTCCAATTGAAATCAGCAAAGAAAACTTCCTGTTTAATATCAAATTGCTTTAAGATGGTTTTCTTTATGGTTCCAAATTCAACTAAAGTCGAATTTCCTGATTCATAAACCATTCCTTCGGCATATACATCTGTTTTCAATGGACTAGCAACTAACGCTTTTGTCAAACCTAAACGTTCTAAAATACCTAAAATATATCCTTTGAATAAGAAGAAATCAGAAGTTTTTTGCGCAACGGTCCAACTTTCACTATTTCGGTTTCCTGTTACGGTTAATGTTAAATGTGCATTTTCCTGATATCCTGACAATAATTTATGGTATGATTTACCAAATTCAAACAATTTTAAATCAGAATTTCTTCTATTAATATTAAATGAAACTACTTCTAATGCTGAAAATAATAAAGATTGTCGCATCGCAGATAAATCGCCACTCAACGGATTTAACATCAAAACATTATTGCTTTCATTAATACTCTCGCTTAAAGCAACATAAGAAGGAGTTGTTAGAGAATTGGCCATCATTTCGTTGAAACCGTTTCCAACCAATAATCCAGCAACAATATTTTGTATTTTATAATCTTCAGTTCTTGGAGCATGGGCAGTAGTTGCATTTAACTTTTGAGTAAACTCAATGTTATTGTAACCATAAACACGTAAAATTTCTTCGATAACGTCTATCTCACGGGTTACATCCACACGATATGCAGGGACTACAAGTCCTAAACCAACTTTGGAAATACTATTTACTTTGATGTCCAATGAAACTAAAATGTTTTTGATTTCATCATCCGGAATAGTCTGTCCGATTAATTTATTAACTTTTTCTAAGTTTAATAAAACCTGATGATCTTCAATTTTTTTAGGGTACACATCGATGATATCCGAAGTCATTTCTCCACCTGCCACTTCTCTGATTAGAATAGCCGCACGCTTTAAAGCATATTCAGTAATACTTGGATCGATTCCTCTTTCAAAACGGAATGATGCATCTGAATTGATTCCATGGCGCTTAGCCGTTTTTCTTACAGATACTGGATTGAAGTAAGCACTTTCAAGGAAAATGGAAGTAGTAGTTTCATTAACCCCTGAATTTTTTCCTCCCATAACACCAGCTATACATAACGGCCCTTTTTCATCATAAATCATGATGTCTTCTTTGCTTAAAGTACGCTCAGCATCATCCAATGTGATGAATTTTGTTCCTTCTTCTGCATTCTTAACGATCACTTTTCCGTGGATTTTAGAAGCATCAAAAGCATGCAACGGCTGACCTAATTCATGTAATACATAATTAGTAACGTCAACTACATTGTTTTTAGGAGTAAGTCCGATGGCTTTCAAACGATTTTGTAACCACACAGGTGAGGGTCCCACTTTCAAATCAGAGATGGTAACACCGCAATATCTTGGGACTAATTTATTATCCTCAACTTTAACGTCAATCTTAAGTGTTCTTTTTTCTACTTTGTACGAACTTACAGAAGGAGTAATCAATTCAACGTGCTCGTCCTGCTGTAACATACCGGCACGCAAATCGCGGGCAACACCCCAGTGGCTCATTGCATCAGCACGGTTTGGTGTCAATCCTATTTCGAAAACTTCGTCATTTTCAATATTGAAAACTTTTGAACCAGGAGTTCCGGGAAGTAGTTTTTCGTCAAGAATCATGATTCCTTCGTGACTGTCTCCCAATCCTAATTCATCTTCGGCACAAATCATACCGTGACTTTCTTCACCTCTAATTTTTCCTTTTTTGATTTCGAATTCCTTACCTTCCTTATCATATAATTTAGTTCCGATAGTGGCAACAGGAACTTTTTGTCCGGCAGCAACATTACTCGCACCGCAAACAATTTGAACAGGAGATTCTCCACCAATATCTACAGTTGTGATTTTAAGTTTATCGGCATTTGGATGTTGTACGCATGTAAGAATGTGCCCCACAACAATACCTTCCAAACCTCCTTTAATAGATTGGTATTTTTCAATTCCTTCTACTTCCAGACCTAAGTCGGTTAACATTGCTCCAGTTTTTTCCGAATCCCAATCAGTTTTAATAAATTGCTTTAACCAGTTATATGATATCTTCATTTGTTTTCTAACGTATTTTTTTCAGAACAGCAAAGATAGTTATTGAATTTGGAGTATGAAAAAAGTTACTTACTTTTTAAAGGTATTTTTTCAACAAAAAAGCGCTATATAAGCGCTTTGATATTTAATTTGAAAATGGTGTTGACCATTTTGGATCTACGTACACATTTGAACCAGATAGTGTTTTTAGAAAGGCAATAACACTATTTACTTCTGCTGCTGTTAAATGAAGTTGCTGCCCGAACCCATTAGGCGTCAATCTTGGATCTAAATTTGTATTACCTGGAGCTAAATTTATTGTTCCATAATGACCAATAGCTGCTTGTAGGCTATTTATTCCTGCAGTATGCATTAAATTTCCGTTTAGTGTTCCATCTTGTTTTACTAAATCTCTTAATGAAGGAGCACGTGTAATTGTGATATCAATTCCAGAACCTGCCAAAGTTCCAATAATACCATTGTTTCTTGTGTTTGGGTTAATGTCAAATTCTGGAGCGGCATGACATCCAGCACAACCTAAACCACCACTTGTTCTGTTTCCAGTTGCATCAAAAACTGGAGGAGTTAAAAATAAATTCTTCCCATTATTCTCTTGTTGGGTAAAATTAGGAAAAGGCTGCCCATCATTAGCTACTTGACTTCTTCCTATATCGTATTTAGAATCAAAAGACTGGATACTCCTTATAAATTGTGCCAATGCAAGCTGTATTTTACTCTCTGTAATTTCTTCAGAACCATATACAAATTTAAAAAGCTCTTTATAATATGGTATTTCATTTAATTTTGTCACTAACCCTGCAAAATTTTGATCACCATTATTACCGCTAAATCCCATTTCAGTATGATTTTGAATAGGTTGTGTAGTTTGTAGTTCTAAAGTCCCAGCTCTTTCATCCCAAAAGAATTTTGATTCATTAGCAAATCTCGTATTTATAAGACGCATAGTGTGTCTTGATGTTGTTCCGTTTACTCCTAAACTCACATCGTTTGTATCACTAAATGCATTGGCTTGCTGATGGCAACTTGCACAAGAGATTGTGTTGTTTGAAGAAAGATTTTTATCATAAAAAAGTACTCTACCTAATGTAGCTCCTTTATTAGTTATTGGATTTGAAGCCGAATTGTCTTTAGTAATATAATTAGGAATGGTTTGGTTTGCATAGTTATAAAGATTTACCAAATCTATTTTAGTCCCAAAGGTGGCCTCTACATTAGGGTATTCTTCAGTTGTGACTGATTGATATTCGCTTTCGGTGGAGCTTGAGCATGAAGTTAAAAAAAAGCAAAGTCCCGAAATGATAAATAATTGATTAATGAATACTTTCATAAGCACTTTTTTAGTTAATTACCTTTTTGACATTAATAGTTTCGAAAGGTTTAATTACAAAATCAATTTTTTTTGTTTTTAAAATAGTGATATATTTGGCTACTTTAAAATATTAATCTTTAGATATGAAATTATTAGAAGGAAAAACAGCAATTATTACTGGCGCAAGTCGTGGTATAGGAAGAGGTATTGCTGTTGTATTTGCACAACAAGGTGCAAATGTAGCTTTTACGTATAGTTCGTCTGCATCTGCAGCTCAAGAGTTAGAAAATGAATTAAGTGCTCTAGGGGTAAAAGCAAAAGGTTATCAATCGAATGCAGCTGATTTTAACGAAGCTCAAAAATTAGTTGATGATGTTATTGCTACTTTTGGAACAGTTGATATTTTAATAAATAATGCTGGAATTACAAAAGATAATTTGTTAATGCGTATTTCTGAAGAAGATTTTGATCAGGTAATCAATGTTAATCTAAAGTCAGTATTCAACATGACAAAGGCGGTTCAAAAAGTAATGCTTAAAAACCGTGCTGGTTCAATTATTAATATGAGTTCTGTTGTTGGAGTTAAAGGAAATGCTGGACAAACAAATTATGCGGCTTCTAAGGCTGGAGTTATTGGTTTTACAAAATCAGTGGCTTTAGAGTTAGGTTCAAGAAATATTCGTTGTAACGCTATTGCACCTGGATTTATTGAAACAGAAATGACTGCAAAATTAAATGATGATGTAGTTCAAGGTTGGAGAGATTCTATTCCTTTAAAAAGAGGAGGAACTCCAGAAGATGTTGCTAATGCATGTGTGTTTTTAGCATCTGATATGAGTGCATATGTTACTGGGCAAGTAATGAATGTTGATGGAGGTATGTTGACATAATTTTAAAAAGACTGCTTATGAAAAAATTTTTTTTTCTTTTTTTCTTTTTAATTACCATAGTTTCTTTTGCTCAAAAGCCTGGTGATGCAATGTTACAACTTACTTTTGGAACTGAATATGTTCCTGCAAAATTAACTTTTCTCGATAATCATGTAGAAGAAGGTTATGTGTATGGTTTTATTGAAAATCGCTTTTTTGAAGTAAACATGGGATTTATTTCGGGCTTTGAAACTATTGAAAACAAAACAAATTTAGATGACAAAGTTTTTGATTTTAGAGCTACTTCTAATGGAGAGGTTAAAAAGTTACAATCCAAAAATTTAAAGAGTATTGTTTTATTAGGTAATGAAGATGATGTTGACATCCAATATGATTACATTAATCTTAAAACAGTAAATTCTGCAGGAGAAATAGTTGATTTGAATAAAAAAATTTGGTTACCTCTAATAAAAAAAGATAATATAAGTCTTTATGGTTATAGTTATTTTTTGACTCAACCCAACGGTAGTGGTGCTCAATACATTTGTACACCTGTATATTTGAAAGGAGCCAATCAAGATTTTGCAATTCCACCCATTGATTATAACAGAGTAAATCTTTTTAATTTAGGCAAAATTGACGATAAATTTAAAATAGCAGTTAAAGAAATTTTTAAAGATTGTCCAGAATTAATTGCTAAAATGGATTTAGAAAAAACGTTTACAAAAGAAGACAAAAGATCTGCCGTGCAGAAATATAAAGAAGAAGAAAAGGAATATAAAGCAAAAGCAAAGGAATTGCCACGAAAAGAAAGAAAAAGTTTTAGGACTAAATTTTATGAAAATAAAGCTTTAGAACCATATTTCATCATGATTGATGAATACAATAAAACTTGTCCAAAACAGTAATTCTTAAAATAATGAATTCCAGTTATATCTTATTTATACTTTTAGCTATAATGGTTTCTGCTGGAATTGCATTTTACCAATATTTATATAAAGCCAATTACAAATCGCGATTGCATTTGTTTTTGGCTTTTTTACGTTTTGCATCGATTTTTTTGGTTTTATTGTTATTGATTAATCCAATTATTTCCAGAAAAACTTATGAAACACAAAAAACTCCTTTGCCAATTGTTGTAGATAATTCAGAATCTATTTCTTTCTTAAATCAGGATAAAAAAGCTAAAGAAATAGCTGACTTATTAAACTCGAATTCTAAATTACAAGAAAAATATCAAGTACAATTGTTTTCTTTTGACGAAGAATTTAATTCTGACAAAGATCTTGATTTTAAAGGGAAGCAATCGAATATCTATAGAGTATTCGAAAATTTAAAGCAATTATATAGAACTCAAAATCATCCTGCAGTTTTATTGACAGATGGAAATCAGACACAAGGAAGCGATTATGTATTTAACATTCAGCAAAATGCAAATGTATTTCCTATAGTCTTGGGAGATACTATTGAACATTTAGATTTAAAAATAAGTCAGTTAAATGCTAATAAGTATGCTTTTCTAA
>CBFHBH010000069.1:0-8818 GCA_965653735.1 uncultured Flavobacterium sp.
CAGTGCCTGAAGAATAGTTCTGTCTCAAACGATATCTATGTAGAAAATTACCAGAAACTGGTCAGTGATATTAACAACTCAAGTTATAAAGATGAAATTAGAAATTCTGAGTATTTTAGAGAGTATGCTTTTACCAACGAATTGGAATTTATGGCTGTAATCCTTGAAAACTTCTTTGAGACTCCAGAAAAGTTTAAAAAAGAATTTCCAGAGTTATTTCTTAATGTAAAACGAATGATCAATTATAAAGAGTCGTAAAAGGTAATTGTTCTAAAATATTGTTAAATAAAATTTAATCGTTTAGAGAAGTAAATAATAACGAGTAGTTTTGTTAATAAATCCCAAGATTGACATAAAACTACACACGTATTATGAAATTTAAACATATTGTATACTTGCTCTTGGCAGTTGTTTTAGGCGGAATGGTTTTTTATAGAATATCTGCAAACAGCGCTAAAGAAGATGAAAGTGGTAAAGGAAAAGGTAAAGAAGGAGACAAAAAGCCATCAAAAGTTTCTGGAATAGTTTTAAAACCACAAGTTTTTTCAGATAATTTACAACTTTCTGGTTCTATTGAAGCCAATGAACAGGTAGAAGTCAGAAGTGAAGTGTCTGGTGTGGTAGAAAGCATCAATTTTCAAGAAGGAAGTTATGTTTCTAAAGGGCAGCAGTTATTTAAGATAAATGATTTAGAACTTAGAGCTCAATTATCACAAGCTAGAACAAAGCAAACATTAGCATCTGAAAACGAAAGAAGAGCAAAGCTATTATTGCAAAAAGAAGCAATAAGTCAAGAAGAATATGATATTGCTAGTGCTGATTTTCGTTCTGCTCAAGCACAAACTCAATTAATACAAGCGCAAATTGCCAAGACTTCGGTTAAGGCACCTTTTTCAGGAAAAATAGGATTACGATATATTTCAAAAGGAACCTATGTTACACCTACTACTGTAGTGGCCAATTTGGTGAATACAAGTCAGGTGAAAATTACTTTCTCAATTCCTGAAAAGTACGCAACACAAATGAAAGTGAACACTTCTCTTTCGTTTACGACTTCAGGTTCAAAAGAACAATTTACTGCAAAAGTATATGCCATTGAGCCTGAAATTGAAGAAACCACACGAACTTTAAAAATGCGTGCAGTTGCACAAAATCCAAATGGTAAACTAATACCAGGAACTTTTGCCAATGTTTCTTTACCATTGGATAATATTAATGATGCATTGTTAGTTCCCACAGAAGCGTTGATTCCAGTTCAAAATGGGAAAAAAGTATTTGTTTCTGTAAATGGTAAGGCTAAAGAAATTATGGTCGAAACAGGAACAAGAACAGATAAAGATGTTTTAGTATTAACTGGATTAAAAGCAGGTGATACTGTTTTAACGACAGGAGTAATGACGCTAAAAGATGATGCTCCAGTAAAAGTTAACATAAAGTAAGATAGCTATGAGTTTATCCACTTTAAGTATAAAAAGACCGGTTTTAACAATCGTTCTTAATTTGATGCTGATTCTCTTTGGCATCATTGGTTATACCTTTTTAGGTGTAAGAGAGTTTCCATCTATCGATCCAGCACAAATTTCGGTGCAGACGAATTATTCGGGAGCCAATGCTGATATTATCGAATCCCAAATTACCGAACCTTTGGAAAAAGCCGTTAACTCAATTGACGGTATCCGTAATATTTCTTCGTCGAGCAGTTCGGGAAGGAGCAATATTACTATCGAATTCAACTTAGATAAAAATTTAGAGGAAGCAGCCAATGATGTTCGTGATAAAGTATCACAGGCAGTTCGCAGCTTGCCTCAGGATATTGATGCACCACCAGTTGTGTCTAAAGCGGATGCCGATTCGGAACCTATCATCACGATGACGGTTCAGAGTGATAATAAAAACGTATTAGAGTTAACTGATTATGCTGATAATGTACTTTCACAGCGTTTGCAGACTATTCCAGGTGTAAGTAGTGTCCAAATTTGGGGAATGCGTAAGTATGCCATGCGTTTGTGGATTGATCCTAATAAACTAGCGTCGTATGGATGTACGGTGGCTGATGTGCGTTCGGCTTTGAACAAACAGAATGTTGAATTGCCTTCTGGGAAACTGACAGGTGCTAATACCGAATTGACCGTAAAAACCATTGGTAATATTTCAACTGAAGAAGGTTTTAATAATATCATCATTAAAGCAGAAGGTGACAAAATTGTACGTTTCAGCGATATTGGTAAAGCCGCTTTGGAAGCGGAGAATTTGGAGACTAAACTATCAGATTCCGGTCAGCCGATGATTGGTATGGCGATCATTCCGCAACCCGGTACGAATTATTTAGATATTGCCGAAAAATTTTATGAGCAGTACGATTTATTGCAAAAAGATTTACCAAAAGATTTCAAACTGAATATTGCTATTGATAACACGGTTTTCGTTAAAAAGGCAGTATTGGAAGTTGCCGAAACATTATTACTTTCGGTAATCTTGGTAGTATTGATTATCTACTTGTTTTTCAGAGATTGGGCCATTGCATTCCGTCCATTGATTGATATTCCGGTTTCGTTGATTGCGACCTTTTTCATTATGTATTTGTGTGGATTCTCGGTCAATGTATTAACGCTGTTGGCTATTGTTCTTGCAACTGGATTAGTAGTAGATGACGGTATTGTGGTAACTGAAAATATATTCAAGAAAGTAGAAGAGGGCATGACGCCTATCGAAGCGGCAATTAAAGGGTCGAATGAGATTTTCTTCGCAGTAATTTCAATATCAATTACGTTGGCAGCTGTGTTTTTACCTGTAATTTTCCTTGAAGGATTCGTGGGAAGACTTTTCCGTGAGTTTGGAGTGGTAATTGGAGCAGCGGTATTAATATCGGCTTTTGTGTCGTTAACGCTTACACCAATGCTGAATGCGTATTTGATGAAAGGCGGAGAGCAGAAAAAATCAAAGTTTTATAATCTGACCGAACCTATTTTCGAAAAAATGAATTCGGGTTATGCAGAAGCGTTAACGAGTTTCATGAAAAAGAAATGGTTGAGTTTTCCAATATTGATTTTTTGTTTCGGATTGATTTACCTGTTTTTCAATATACTTCAGAAAGAAACGGCGCCTTATGATGACCGAAGTTTTATAACCGCTCGAGCAACTGCTCCCGAAGGTGCTTCCTATGATTATATGGATCGTTTTATGAATGAATTAACTGAGCTGATAAACGATTCGATTCCTGAGAAGAAAGTAAGTTTGATTGTCACTTCGCCTGGATTTGGAGCTTCTTCAGTCAATAGTGGTTTTGCACGAATAGCTTTGGTACAACCTGACGAAAGAGAAAGAACACAAAAAGAAATCGCAGATAAGTTGACCAAATGGACCAAACAATATCCTGAAGCCAAAGTTTCTGTTTCTGAATCTCCTACTATTGCGGTGAATAGAAGAGGAGGTTTGCCGGTTCAGTTTGTGATACAGGCACCAAATTTCAAAAAACTTGAAGAGAAAATTCCACAATTTATGGAAGAAGTTTCGAATGATCCTACTTTCTCTAATTCGGATGTGAATTTAAAATTCAATAAGCCTGAAGTTTATGTAACTATTGACAGGGAAAAAGCCCAAAGTATGGGAGTTTCAGTTATAGATGTGGCTCAAACGTTACAACTTTCCTTGAGCGGACAACGTTTTGGTTACTTCATGATGAACGGAAAACAGTACCAGGTAATGGGTCAGTTTGATAAAAAAGACCGTAATGCACCAATGGATTTGACTTCAATATTTGTAAAAAATGATAAAGGACAGTTAATTCAACTGGACAACTTAGTTCATGTGGAAGAGCAAAGCAGTCCACCGCAATTGTATCACAACAACAGATATATGTCGGCGACAGTTTCAGCAGGATTAGCTCCGGGTAAGAGTATCGGTGACGGTATTGATGCCATGGAACGTATCAAAGAGAAAGTATTGGACGAAAGTTTTACTACCGATTTAAGTGGGGAATCACGTGATTTTGTCGAAAGTAGTTCAAACACTTCGTTTGCTTTTGGATTGGCATTGTTGTTAATCTTCTTGATTTTAGCAGCTCAATTCGAAAGTTTTATCGACCCTTTTATTATTATTTTAACTGTCCCAATGGCAGTTGCTGGAGCTTTGTTTTCGTTGTGGCTATTCGGGCAAACGTGGAATATTTTTAGTCAAATTGGAACAGTGATGTTAATTGGTCTGGTGACTAAGAATGGGATTCTGATTGTGGAATTTGCAAATCAGCTGCGTGAGCAAGGAAAATCTAAGTACGAAGCAATCATAGAAGCTTCCGAATCGCGTTTGCGTCCTATCTTAATGACGAGTTTAGCCATTGCGTTAGGAGCGTTGCCTATTGCCTTGTCTTTAGGAGCGGCTTCAACGAGTAGAATAGGAATGGGTGTGGTAATTGTTGGTGGTACATTATTTTCATTGGCACTTACATTATTCGTAATCCCAGCGATTTATTTAATGTGGGCAAGAGAAAGAAAACACCGACCTGAATTTGATAATGTTGAACAGTATGAAAAGGCTTAAGGGGATGAATAAATTTTTATTTCAAATAGTATTGTTTGTTTTTGTTCCGAAATTGATGGCGCAGGATGTATTGACTGTTGATCAGGCGATACAAATTGCATTGAAGAACATCAAGATTGCTACCAATGAGTTAAGTGTTGATAAAGAAAATAATAGCATTGGTAATGCTGGTATGTTACCGCAGGTTGATGCTTCATTAACAAAGAATAATAGTATTCAAAATTCTAAACAGACTCAATCAAACGGTATTGTAACTGAAAGAGATAATGCTAAAAATAACCGTTTAGAATATGGGGTGAATTTGGGTTGGACAATTTTTGACGGACTAAAAATGTTTGCACGTTATGATCAGTTGAAAGAGTTAGAGAAACAAGGAGATGTTCAGTTGAAATTGATGGTGCTCACTAAGGTTAGTGATGTTATGACCACTTATTATGATTTAGTGCAACAACAACAGTTAATTAAGGCATTGGATACAACAATAGTGATTTCAAAACAGCGATTGAAAACCGCAGAAAACCGTTTTGTAATAGGTAAAGCAGCCAAGTTAGAAGTGTTGAATGCTCAGGTTGATCTAAATACAGACTCTTCTACTTTATTGAAGCAGAAGGAGCTTTATGAAACGACTAAAATCCGTTTAAATGAATTGTTAGCAAGAGATTTGACTACTAATTTTATGGTAGAAGATGAAGTTGTTGTAGACGATAAATTGCAATTAGCAGAATTGAAGTCACTGACCGAAAAACAAAATCTACAGCTACAATTGGCATTGATTGATAAAAGAGTAGCCGAATTGAATTTGAAGCAGACTAGAGGTAATAGATATCCAACAGTAAGATTAAATACAGGTTATACTTTTGTGGAAACGGAGAGCAGTTTAGGATTTACATCAGCAACTTCGAGTAGAGGTTTGAATTATGGTGTTACCGCAACCATGCCAATATTTAACGGATTTTCACAAAATAGGAATGAAAAAATTGCCAAACTTCAGGTTGAAAATTCGACATTAGTAGCTGAACAACAAAAGCAAACTGTAAATGTGCAATTGGCTTCGGCTTATCAAACTTATATAACCAATGTGGAGTTGGCAAAATTAGAAGAAAGCAACGAAGCTATTGCTAAGAAAAATATGGAAATCACATTTGATAAGTTCAAAATTGGTACAGTTCCAACGATAGAATTCAGAAATGCGCAAGAAAACTACATAAATGCTATTGCAAGAAATAGTAGTGCTAAATTCCAAGCCAAGATTTCAGAAATTATACTGCAACAAATTGCAGGAAATATAAAGTTTTAAATTTATTTAAAAAAAAAGCGCTGAATTTCAGCGCTTTTTTTAAGGTTTTATATTGTTGTAATTTTTTTTAAATCTGCGATAGTTTGTATTGGGTTTTCTGCGTTAAATACGAAACTTCCAGCTACAAGTACATCGGCTCCTGATTCTACTAATTGTTGAGCATTTTTACTTGTGACACCACCATCAATTTCAATTAAAGTTGATGCATTGTTTCTAGTGATGATTTCTTTTAGTTGCTTTACTTTTTTATAGGTGTTTTCGATAAATGATTGTCCTCCAAATCCTGGGTTTACACTCATGATACAAACTAAGTCAATGTCTTTAATCACATCTTCTAGCAAAGATACATTGGTATGTGGATTTAAAGCAACTCCCGCTTTCATTCCTTCGGCTTTAATAGCCTGTAAAGTTCTGTGTAAGTGAGTAGATGCTTCATAGTGAACCGTTAATATATTAGCTCCTAATTTTTTGAAAGTTGAAATGTAACGGTCAGGATCTACAATCATTAAATGTACATCGATTGTTTTTTTTGCGTGTTTGTTGATGGCATCCAAAACAGGCATTCCAAAAGAAATATTCGGTACAAAAACGCCATCCATGATGTCAATGTGGAACCAATCGGCTTCACTAGAGTTAATCATTTCGATGTCGCGTTGTAAGTTAGCAAAATCTGCTGCAAGTACAGATGGAGCAATAAGTGTGTTTTTACTCATTAGTAGTTATTGTTTTATTTTTATTTGTGAATCGCACTAGTGCCGATTTCATTTTTAAACTGTTGTGTTGTGTGTGGCAAAGATAGTCTTAAGTTTTAAAAGTTTAAAAACAAATAAGTGCTAAAAAAATAAAACTCCGGACTCGAGGCGAAGCCTAACAGAGCGAAGCTAAATCAGCCTGAGTTTCAATGGTCATGATTTCTGTGCTAAACCCGAGGTGAAGTTGAACAGACTGGAGGATTGCTTGAAAAAAGCAAAACTCCGGTAATCAGCCGGAGTTTCAATCATCAATCAAAAAACGAACAGTCTTAGACTGTTGTTACTGTATATAATTTTCTAATTATAGTTTCAACAATAATGCAAAAGTATTAATTTTTAGAAAATTTTAACTATCCAAGATAAGTTTTCAATATTTTACTTCTTGAGGTGTGTTTTAATCTACGAATTGCTTTTTCTTTAATCTGACGAACACGCTCACGAGTCAAATCAAAAGTTTCTCCAATTTCTTCAAGTGTCATAGGGTGTTGATCTCCTAAGCCAAAGTACAAACGAACAACATCTGCCTCACGTGGAGTAAGCGTTTCTAAAAATCGTTCAATTTCAGTACGTAATGATTCATGGATTAATTCTCTATCAGGGTTTGGAGATTCTCCAGAACGTAATACGTCGTATAAGTTTGAATCTTCACCTTCTACTAAAGGAGCGTCCATTGATAAGTGACGACCAGAATTTTTCATGGATTCTTTCACGTCATTTACTGTCATATCAAGCTCTTTTGCAATTTCTTCTGCAGAAGGAGCGCGCTCATTAGATTGCTCTAATAAAGCGTACATTTTATTGATTTTATTGATAGAACCAATTTTGTTTAACGGTAAACGTACAATACGTGATTGTTCTGCTAAAGCTTGTAAAATAGATTGTCTAATCCACCATACTGCATACGAAATGAATTTGAAACCACGAGTTTCATCAAAACGTTGTGCAGCTTTAATCAAACCTAAATTTCCTTCATTAATTAAGTCAGGAAGTGTAAGTCCTTGATTTTGGTACTGCTTTGCAACCGATACTACGAAACGTAAATTTGCTTTGGTTAATTTTTCAAGTGCTCTCTGATCTCCTGCTTTAATTCGTTGTGCTAATTCTACTTCTTCATCTGCAGTAATAAGGTCAACCTTACCAATTTCTTGTAAATACTTGTCTAATGACGCAGTTTCACGATTGGTAACCTGTTTTGTAATTTTAAGTTGTCTCATGAAGTCTCTTCTCCAAATTTAAGTTTGTGAGTTAGTTGTACGTAATGAGTTGCAAAAAAGTTACAAAAAATTTAAAATTATTTTACTTCGAAAGTTTTAGAAACACTTATTGGTTTTCCATCATTTGTAAATCCGTCAAGAATAATTTCAAACGTGCCACTTAGGTCTGAAGAATAAAAATTTACTTCGGATTCATTATTGTTAGCCATTAACTTTGGAAGCCATAATAATTGATATCTATAATCAGGTATTCTTTTTAGATTTTCACTATTAGAGTAATCAGGATGATTGTATATTTTTTTAGGAGCTGGTCTAATCACCTCTGGTTTAGTAATAAAATCTCCTTTTTGTTTTGATTCATAATCGAAGTCATTTGTTGTAAAAGAGACTATGCCATTAAAAAGTTTTCCTCCATAGACATAACCCCCTTTTACAATGTTTATTTTGTAAACGTTTTTGATGTTATATTGGAAAAGCTCATTTACATCTGTGATGTACAATCCATCTACCAACACTAATGAAGGAATTTCTAATTCTATTTTTTCATCATAATCTTTAAGGTGTATACTATAATTACCTTTGGTTTTGTTAAAGTACATTCCTTCAATAATTTCAACTATTGTTTCTTTTAGTGATGGAAAGCGAGTATAATTATCTAAAATATATTCTTTTGAAATCGCTTCATAAAAATTCATGTTATGTTTTGTCGATAGAATGGAATCTTTTTTAGAATTAAAGTAAGCGTTTTCTATTTGACTTGCAATCGATCTTTCTTCAATTATGTTTTTATATTTAGAATCTAATATTATATCTTCTAAACTTTCCAAATTGTTTAAACTACTTTTAGTTTCATTCACTTCAATAGTATAATTCACGGAATTTTTATCTATAACTTGAACTATTAAAGATGTACTTGTAATTGGTTTTTCTAGTACAAATGTAAAGTTACCGTCATTATCAGTTTTACTAATCTTAAAGGCATGATTCTCTCCAAGAAAAGATAAACCAACATCTTTTTG
>CBFHBH010000070.1:0-8760 GCA_965653735.1 uncultured Flavobacterium sp.
TTTTGAATGGATTTCTCGAGAACATGAACATCCTTTTTTTGGAAAATTTAAATGGGCTAAATTAGTTTTTATCATTTTTGGTTTAATTGTTTTTGGTGTTTATTCTCAAGCAAGTGACTTTATTTATTTTCAATTTTAATGAAACCTTTCTTAAAATACCTAAGTATATTGTTGTTCATTACATTAATTTTAATGGTAGTAATGGATTTTTTGTACACTTATGTTTATGAAACTAGTATTCCACGTAATAAAACCCAATATGTTTTACATTTGAAAAATCAAAAAATAGATTATGTTTTTTTAGGCTCGTCAAGAGTTCAAAATAATATATTTACAAAATTAGTTAAAGAAAAAACTGGAAGTAAAACAATTAATTTAGGGATTCAAGGAGGTAGATTGGATGATGTAAATTTACTTTTAAAAGTTCTCGTGCAAAATAATAATCGTTTAGGGAAGGTTTTTATTCAAGTAGATTATCTCTATAATTTTGAAGTTCCATCAACTATAGTTGGATGTGAGTCATTACCATATATCAGGACTAACAAAATTGTCAGGGATCATGTTCGAGAAAATAATCTTGATTTTATCCCAAATTACTTTATTCCTTTTTATAGATATAATGTAAATGATTTTAAAATTGGATTCAGAGAGTTTTTTAGCTCTTTAATTAATAAAAAATCTAAGTTAGATTTAAGTGATGGATTCGAACCACAAAATGGCGAATTTAAAGGCGATAATTACAGTTTACCTGATAAAATTGCTAAAAAGAATCATGATTTTTCTAAAATAGACGAATTTTGTAAAGAAAATAAAATTGAAGTAGTATATTTTTGTGCCCCCTTTTGTAGTAGAGCAAGTAATTTACAATATATTGAAAAACTAAAAACAAAAGTGCCAAACTTAGTTGATTTTTCAAGAGTTATTAAAAGCGATGTTTATTTTAAGGATTGTGCTCATTTGAACGGGGCTGGGGCCGAAAAATTCACAAATATTTTAATTGATTCTTGTTTGATAAGCAATGTTAGAATGAAGAAATGAAAAAAATAGGAATAGTAATTACTGATGGGGTTGGATTTCGCAATTTTGTATTAAGTGATTTTTTAATAAAATCTCAAGAGCAATTTAACGAAGTTGTAGTGTTTTCTTGTTTACCGAAATCGGCATACGATGGTTTAAATTTTAAAGGTAAAATAGTAGAATTAGAGGTTTTTGAAGAATCTTTTTATACATGGTTTTTTAGGAAAGCAAAGGAGCTTTCTCATTTGCAAAGACATAAGAAAGGCAATTTTGGAATAACAGATAATTTGAATGCAAATTATTCTAAAGCAAAAACAAATAGAGGTAGAGCTACTCGTTTTTTATTTCCAATTACAGAAGTATTATGTTCTGAAAATTGGATATTGAGATGGGAAAAGTTACAACAGCAAACATTTGCTCAAGGTAGCATTACTAAAGAGTATGAACGGTTGTTAAGAGAGCATAAAATATCGAAATTGTTCTTCACACATCAGCGTCCGCCATACATTGCACCATTAATTTATGCTGCAAAAAAACAAAATGTAAAAACAGCTAGTTTTATTTTTAGTTGGGATAATTTAGCTTCAAAAGGAAGAATGGCTGGGACCTTCGATTTGTATTTAGTTTGGAGCGAATTGATGAAAAAAGAATTATTACAATTTTATTCTTCAATAAAACCTGACCAAGTTGAAGTGGTCGGAACACCTCAATTTGAACCGTATGTTTTGGATAGATATGGAATGACAAAAACAGAGTTTTGTAAAAAATTCGGTTTAGACCCTGATAAAAAAACAATTTTATTCAGTTGTGGTGATGTGTCTACAAGCCCTAATGATAATATTTATATAGAAGAGATTGCAGAGATAATAATTAACGGGAAATTAGATGAATCTGTTAATTTTTTAGTTAGAACTTCCCCTGCAGAAACACCTGAACGTTTTAGTGAATTGTCGAAGAAGTATCCTTGGATTAGCTGGAATTATCCCAAATGGATTCAAGCTCGTTCTAATCATCAAGAAAACTGGTCACAACGTATCCCAACTATTGAAGATGTTTCTGATTTAAAATCAGTTTTACAATATAGTGATGTTTCAGTCAATATGTTATCGACTATGAGTCTGGATGCAATGTTGTTTAATAAACCAGTTATTAATACTGTTTTTGGTAATAATAATAATGGATTGGCAAATGATCAGCGTTTTCTAAAATATGCTCATATAATTGAGGTAACAAATGCTAAGGCTACTTTTATTGCCCAGAACGAACAAGAATTGGCAGAGTTTTTAAAAATCAGCATTTCTGACCCTGATATTAAACTTAAAGAACAAAAGGCATTGATTGCTTTAGAAATAGGAATACCGTTAAATAAAACAACAGATTTGATTATTAAAAAATTAAATGAATAACAAAAAAATAGCCATAGTTTGTCAATATGAATTATTGCCTTCCCGAATAGGAGGAATGGATTATTTTTTCTGGGCTTTTCAAAAAGAATGTGAGCAATTAGGAATATCTGTTGATTGGTATTTTCCTAATTATGCAAGTTTTGAAGAATATTCATCTTTTAATATTATAGCGAGTAAGAACCCTGAACAAAGGATTGTTGAAGGTTGTAGTTTTGAAGGTAAAAAATATGAGCTATAGATCACAACCCTAGGCCATTAAACGGGTATCCTTTTAGAAAGAAAATTGTAAAAAGAATAAAAGGAATTTTATATAGTAAATACATAGATCTTTTCATTGGAGTTTCTGAGTATACAAAAAATGAAATCCTTAAAGACTTCGGAAAGCATATTTTAAATAAAACTAAAATTATTTATAATGGAGTAGTCACAGCAAATATCACAAAAAGGCAAGTGAGGAATTTTGAAGGACCTTCGTTTTTGGTTGTTTCTCATCTTAGAGAATCAAAAGGAATTCAGGATTTGATTAAAGCAGTTTCCTTATTGCCAGAAAAATGTAAAAAAGATTTAAAAATTGACGTTTTTGGAGATGGACCATACAAAACCGAATTAATAAATTTATGTAATGATTTAGGCGTTAAGAATAATTTTAATTTCAAGGGAAGTTCTGGTGATATAAAGAAAATTTTGGCAAATTATGATTATTTATTGCATCCAACTCACATGGAATGTTTTAGTCTCACAATTTTAGAAAGTTTAACAGCTAATGTTCCTGTAATAACTACACCAGTTGGAGGAAATGAAGAAGTGATTACAAATGGAGTTAATGGAGTTATTTTTCCAGTTAAAGATAGTCAGATGTTGAGCCAAATAATTGAAAAATTATTTGAAGGTCAAATTCAGATAAAAGAAGACACTAGAGAATTAATTGAAAAGCAATTTTCAATTGAACAAATGGTTCAAAACTACATAAGTTTATTATGAAAGTAGGATTTTTAACATCAGAATACCCTTCAAGTAAATTTGGATCTTCAGGTGGAATAGGTACTAGTATTTATGGGTTGTGTAAAGGATTATTGGTCACTAACAATACCCCTGTTGTTATTATTTACGGACAACCTAAAGATAAAGTGTTTCAAGAAGAGGGTATAACTTTCTATTGTGTAAAAAATGTTAAATTCAAAGGACTGTCATGGTGGTTTACACGAAAAAAAATAGAAAAATTAATTAATCAATTATATGAGCAGAATATAATTGATTTAGTCGAAGCTCCAGATTGGACAGGTATCACTTCATTTGTTAAACCTAAAAAATGTCCAATTCTAATTCGGTTAAATGGTAGTGATACATATTTCTGTCATTTAGATAATCGCCCTGTGAAATTTTGGAACAGGTTTCATGAAAAAAGAGCACTTAAAAAGGCAGATAAGCATGTTTCGGTAAGCAAATTTACGGCTGACTTAACTAATACACTTTTTGGCTTAGATATAGATTTTGAAATAGTACCAAACGGTGTGAATAGTAAAGATTTTACTAATTCAAATAGAGATATAAAACCATTAACTATTTTATATTTTGGTACTTTAATAAGGAAAAAGGGATTGTTAGAGTTGCCTTTAATATTTAATGAAGTCGTGAAAGTACTACCTGAAGCAAAGTTGATTTTAGTAGGAAGAGATGCCCCTGATATTAGTACAAAAAATAATTCTACATGGGATATGATGAAAGATTTGTTTTCTAAAAAATCAATAGAAAATGTAGAATATGTTGGAGGTGTATCGTATGATAAAGTGAAACAATATATTGAAGAAGCTGCCGTTTGTGTATTTCCTTCTTTTGCAGAAGCATTGCCAGTTTCTTGGTTAGAAGCTATGGCGATGAAAAAAGCAATTGTGGCGTCAAATATAGGTTGGTCAAAAGAAGTTATTCAAGATGGGAAAGAAGGTTTTTTAGTTAATCCAAAAGAACATCTTTTATATGCAAACCAGATAATAAAATTACTCAAACCAGATGAATTTAATTCTGCTTTTGGAGAAAACGCTTTAGAAAAAGTGATGACAACTTTTGAAAGTAAAAAAGTTATAGAGAAAAATTTGCTGATTTATCAGAGTGTTATTGATACAAATTAGCTTGAGCTAATTTTTAATATTTAAGCATTATATTTTTTTGATGCTGCTTAAAACAACTAAAGGTTATTTTATGAATAGCCCAGATAATTTATGATTATGAAAACGTATACCACATCTAAAGGTGAAATATTATATTATTTTGGTGATCCTGAAGTTTCAGTTTTAGAAGATTTAACAAATGGAGCTGGAGATTTATGGCATAGTGGTTTTGATATGGGTTATGCGAATTTATTTCCCGAATTAATCTATCAAACAGCAACATTTTGGTGGTATTTAAATGATTTTTTAAATAATGAAAAAACGATAAGTTGGAGAGTTCCCTTTAATGCTTTTGTAATTAAAAAATCGCTGTGGGACTTGCTAGAAGGTTTTGATAAAGATTATCAAACTGACACAATGAGAGGTGTCGATTTAGGATATAGGGCTATAAGAGAGGCACATGCGGTCCCTATGTATGTACAGGGATTGTTTAAAAGTAAAGAACCAAAAGTTGATAAAATAAGTTCTTTTGATAATTATTTGTTTTTTAAAAAGCACTTTAAAAAAGAGCATAGTTTATATATGCTTTTTAATAAGGGTTTTTGGAAATTTGGTGAGTGGAAAGCCTATAAAAAAGCAGCCAATTACAATCGAGTTGTAACAAAGATGTTTGGGGTTAAAGAATTGGAACCATTAAAAGGTAATCCAACTGTAAGTTATATTATTCCTACAATGTTAAGGCAAGATTTTACATGTCAATTGTTAAAAACATTAGCGAATCAAACCTATCCTCCATCACAAGTAGTAATTGTTGATGCGACTCCTGAGGATAAAAGAATTGAAGGAATTTATAATCAAGAAGAGTATCCTTTCGAATTACTAGTACAATGGCAACAAACTAAAGGAAGTTGTAGGGCACGTAATGAAGCAATTGCGGTGTGCACAGGTGAGTACTTTATATTTGGAGATGATGATATTTTAATTCCACAGGATTTTGTTGAAAATCATATTCGCTTTTTACAAACATATAAAGTAGATGCTTGTAATGGTTTAGATATAAGAGCAGATCATCCGCAGCAAACATTAAAAGACCTAGAAGATAAGTTGGAGATATTAGGAAATGATAGATGGAGAGCAGGAGCCACAGCTAGTTTTAGCAACGCAAATTCTTGTGTAAAAAAAGAATGGGTTGAAAAAATAATTGGTAACGATATTAATTTTGATGGGGGTTATGGCGAAGATTCTGATTTTGGTTTTAGGTTAATAAAAGAAGGAGTAATTGTTATGCATAATCCTTTTGCGGTTAATTTACATTTAAAACCAGCAACAGGAGGATATAGATGGTGGGGAACACAAGCAAAAGTAACTGGAAAAAAAAGAAAGAAACAACCATGGGAATTAGATGTTCCAGTTTATTGTATTTATAAACATTTTCCTTTGAATCAAGTTATGGAATATCGAAACAAATATTTTTTTCTGTATTTATTTAAAGGCAATAAAATAGATTTTATTACTAAATTAATCAAATTACCATACAGATTATGGCAATTTAAAAAGGCTCAGTTTTATGTAAAGAAATTAATAGCCTTGGGACCAAGATATAATTAATTGAGTATGAAAATTTCTCTAATTATTTGTACTTATCAACGCCCTGATTCTTTGTTTGTGCTATTGGAATCTTTGGTTAATCAATCTGTTTATCCTCATGAAATACTAATTATTGACAGTTCATTAGATGATAAAACTGAAACAATGATTGCTGAAAATAATTGGAACAATTTAAAATATTATAAAGTTCCACCTGAGCACAGAGGGTTGACCAAACAAAGAAATTATGGTATTGAAAGAGTTTCTTCAGAAATTGGTATAGTTTGTTTTTTAGATGACGATACGATTTTATCAAAAAATTACTTTGAAGAAATCATTAAAACATATGATAATTTCCCTCATGCATTAGGAGTTGGAGGTTATATAACAAATGAGGTTAATTGGGATTTTAAAGGATCTGATTTTATACCTACTATCAATCAATTTAAATTTGATGGATGGATCAGAAATGATGGTTCTCGATTTGTAGTTAGAAAAAAACTAGGATTAGATGCAGATAGACAGCCTGGTTATCTTCCTGAATTTTCTCATGGGCGAAGTATTAGTTTTTTGCCACCATCAGGGAAGACATACCAAGTTGAACAGCTAATGGGGGGTGTTTCCTCATTTAAAAAAGAAGTGTTTGAAAAGTTAAAATTTTCAACCTATTTTGAAGGATATGGATTATATGAAGATGCAGATTTTACCTTAAGACTTTCAAAGTTGGGAGATTTATATGTTAATACTGCGGCTCAATTGGAACATCATCATCACCCTTCAGGTAGACCAAACCAGTATAACTATGGAAAAATGGTTATACGAAATGGTTGGTATGTGTGGAGAGTAAAGTATCCTAATCCTTCATTAAAAGCAAAAGCTAAGTGGCAAGCCATTACAATTTTATTGACTTTAATTAGAGCAACTAATATAGCTACAAGTAGTCAAAAAAAAGCAGCTTTAACTGAAACTTTAGGGAGAATTGTGGGTTGGTTTAGTATCTTTGTAAAAAAGCCTCAATAGTGCGATTTGCTATTTTTACTCATGTAGAGCATACCTTACATAATCATAAATATTATGGTTATGGTCCTTATGTAAAGGAAATGAATATCTGGTTAAAGTACGTTGACCAAGTTGATGTTATAGGGCCATTAGTAGAACAAGAGCCCGATGTAATTGATTTGAATTACGAACATTCAAAAATTAATTTTTTTAAAATACCTTCTTTTCATCTTACAAATGGAATGGCTTTTTTCAAGTCACTTATTGTAATGCCTTTCATTTTATTAAAGGTTTTTGGGGTAATGTATAAAGCAGATCATATTCATCTAAGGTGTCCAGGTAATATAGGACTTTTAGCATCTTTTGTACAAATTCTATTTCCCTATAAGAAAAAAACAGCCAAATATGCAGGGAATTGGGACCCAAAGGCGAAGCAGCCTTGGACATACAATCTTCAAAAGTGGATATTGTCGAATACATTCTTAACACGAAATATGCAAGTGTTAGTGTATGGAGAATGGCCAAGTCAAACAAAAAACATAAAACCTTTTTTTACAGCAACATATAGTACTAATGAATTTACAGCCCCTATTGTTGAAAGAAAATTAGGGAGTAAGATTAAATTCTTATTTGTAGGAACATTATCTTCTGGTAAAAGACCCATTTATGCTGTTAAACTAGTTGAAAGTCTAAATAGCAAAGGCTTTAATGTAAGTTTAGATATTTTGGGTGAGGGTAAAAAAAGAGAAGTGATTGTTAATTATTGTGACGAGAAAAACATAAATGATATAATTACTTTGCATGGAAATAAAACTTCAGAAGAGGTGAAAAAATGGTACTTGGAAAGTGATTTTGTTATTTTGCCTTCGAAAAGTGAAGGATGGCCTAAAGTTGTTGCTGAAGCAATGTTTTGGGGTTGTGTTCCTCTGGCGACACCAGTTTCATGTGTTCCTTATATGTTAGACAAAGGTAAAAGGGGTATATTGTTAGCAGTAGAATTGAATAATGATATTGAAAGCATACAGGAGATAATGGTTAATCATGAAAATTATAATGCGAAAAGTAGGAATGCAATGCAATGGTCTAGGAAGTTTACTACAGATTTTTTTGAAAGCGAAATTGTTAATTTGTTACGGTAGCTAAAATGAGAATTGTACAATTAATAGATAGTTTAGAAGCAGGTGGAGCAGAAAGTATGGCTGTAAACTATGCTAATGTACTGACATCTTATACAGGATTCTCTGGTTTGGTGGTGACTCGTCAGGAAGGTTTGTTAAAAGACAAAATAAAACCAGAGGTAAATTATTTATTCCTAAACAGAAAGAAAGTTTTTGATTTTAGAGCTGTTTTTCTATTTAGGAATTTTATAATAACTCATAAAGCAACGCATATTCAAGCTCATAGCTCTTCTTTTTTTATTGCTGTAATTCTTAAAATGATTAAACCTAGTGTTAAAATAATTTGGCATGACCATTATGGTTTTAGATACAAGAATACTTTTTTTCAAAATTTACCTTTAATATTATGTTCTTTATTCTTTAATAGAATTATAGTGGTCAATAATTTGCTTAAAGATTTTGCAAAGAAAATATTGTTGTGCAAAAAGATCATTTATTTGCCAAACTTTGTTGATTTTGAAAAAGAAA
>CBFHBH010000071.1:0-8656 GCA_965653735.1 uncultured Flavobacterium sp.
AAGAGCCTTTCATTTTGCCTCCAGAACTATTCCACTTTTTAGCATCAATAAATTTTGAAGTACTTAGCTCAATCCTAATTCCATTTACAGTAATTCTTAAATACACAGGTATTAAACCATTTTTCTGAGACTTTGAACTCTTAGAGTAGAAGAGTATAGATATTTTATGTTTCATTTTGCGTTGATTTACGGTTAATCAAATTAAATTATATATCAATTAAATACAAGATGTTCATTTTGTGAACACCTTATTTTACTGGTGTTTTTATCAAATTCGGTTACCTTTATTTTTAGTTTTTCTGGTAACCGAATTGAACACCTACGATTTGTTAATTCATGAATAATTTGAATTGTAATCAAAACAAAAAAGCCTGTAAATCATACGATTTACAGGCTTTTGGTACTAAATAAGATTAATTTTGTGGAGTCGGAGAGAATCGAACTCTCGTCCAAACAAGCAATCAAAAAGCTTTCTACATGTTTAGTTCTTGATTAAATTTTCGACTAAAAGCGATGCCAAGAACAGCAACCTTTAGCTTAGCTTTATAAATGTCAAGAAGGATTCAAAGCATTACCTTCTCTAGGTTTACTTTTACGGTTCCCCTAAATCAACCGCCATAAACCAAGGCTTTTGAGGAGAATCTAGCTTCCCGACCTTGTCGGGACTAGGCAAATCGTACTATAATTCGGATTAAGCAGCTAAAGCGTAATTATTTTCGCCGTGTAAAAATTTGAGACATTATATTAATGAGCAACACCTCAATGCTCAACATGCTTACTGATTAATTCCACTCGCTGTCAAAACCAGTCGACCCCCAGTATTTTGGCAAAAGTACTAAAATTATATCAAATTTTATTCCAAAGTTTCTTCTTTACTTTTTATTTCAAATGGATAATCTCCAAAAAGTGACGACAATAATTTTAATCGATAAGTACATCTGGTGTACTTGTTAGATAAACATATTAATGTAACTTTTTCATCTTTAAGTTTAATGTATGCCGAGGTATTTCCGTGCCACCATCCATTATGATAAAACATCTTTTTGCCATCTTCCCATTCTAAAAGTCTTATCCCCAAACCATAATTTCTGGTTCCTTTACTTTCATAGCTATATCCTTTAAACATTTCTGAAAGTAATTTTTTGTTTAAAAAAGTGGGACTATAAGTAGCCATATCAAATTTTAGAATATCTCTTGAGGTTGAATATATATTTTTGTCTCCGTAAATATCATCAAGATAATTGTATGCGTATCTTATCTTGTTTCCTTTGTAAGAATGACTGGCAGTTTTTGAATCTTTTTTTAAATCGAAAACAAATGTGTTTTTCATATCTAGTGGTTCAAAAATTAATTTTTTCATTGCACTACGATAATCCATTTTGGTCACTTTCTCTATAATTAAAGCTAATAGCGCGTAATTAGTGTTACAGTAACTGAATCTTGAGTCTGTTTTAAATTCAAGTTGAACATTAAATTTATTTATAAACGGAATAAGATCTTTGTTTCGTAGTGTATCTCTTTTACTCCACTCACTACTTTTATCAGTAAAATAGCTGTAATTTCTAATGCCACTTCGATGATTGAGTAGCGTTCTTACGGTTACATCTTCATAAGGGAAATCGTCAAGGATTGTGTTTACTTTTTGATCTAATTTGATTTGTTTAGAGTCAACAAGTAACATTGTAGCAGTTGCAGTCAAAACTTTACTCAGTGAAGCAATATGTATTGGAGTCTCTGCTGTTATAGCTTTCTTTTCTTCAAAGTTGGACATACCTCTATAGCTCTCATAAATAATATGCCCATTTTTTGCAACAAGCATACTTCCAGAGAAATCGTTAGGGACATATACTTTATTATAGAACTCTTGAATGGTGTTTTTTATTTTTTGTGCTTCTGTTTTGTTAATCTCTGGTAAGTTATTATCAAATGGAAGCATCGCATATACAGCACCAACTTTTGATTTTTCTTTTTTTATTTTTAGTTCCTTTTTTTTCTCACTACATGAAGATGAGATAATTAAAAAGAATGTTAGTAGGATTATATTTACAGTATGTTTAATTGTCATTTTTTAAAGGCTAAAAAACAAATATATATAAAGAAAAAGCGAAATAAAATACCGTAAACAAATTTATTTTGAGTTGTAAAAGATTTTTAAAGTGTTATATTTGTAACAATTGATCTGTTATTAGTTATAATAATCAATTTACTTAAAATCAAGTATTTATATGAAATTCGGTATTATTAAAGAAAGAAAAAATCCACCTGATAGAAGAGTTGTTTTTACTCCTGAAGAATTGGTAAAGCTTAAAAATCAATTCCCTCAAGCGGAAATAAAAGTTGAAACTTCAGATATCAGAATTTTTCCTGATACCGAATACACAAAATTAGGTTTTGAAGTTACTCAAGATGTTTCCGACTGTGATGTTTTAATTGGTGTAAAGGAAGTTCCTGTTGATGCTTTAATTCCTAATAAAAAATACTTTTTCTTTTCACATACAATAAAGAAACAGCCTTATAACAGAAAGTTATTAGTTGCGTGTTTAGAGAAAAATATCGAATTAATTGATCATGAGACTATTGTAAATGAAACGAATCATCGTTTAATTGGTTTTGGCCGTTACGCGGGTATTGTTGGAGCATATAATGGTTTTAGAGCTTTCGGGATTAAATATGAACTCTTCACTCTGCCTAAAGCCGAAACTCTTGCTGATAAAGCTGCATTAGTAGAACGTTTACGTCGTCCTGTCTTACCTCCAATCAAAATTGTGCTTACAGGTCATGGTAAAGTTGGAATGGGAGCAAAGGAAATTCTGGATGACATGAAAATTAAACAGGTCTCAATTGAAGATTATTTAACTAAAACATATACCCAACCTGTTTATACTCAAATTGATGTGTTGGATTACAACAAAAGAATAGATGGAAAACCTTCTGATAAAAAAGATTTCTATACTAATCCACAGGACTACACTTCTGATTTTGAGCGTTTCACCAAAGTATCTGATATCTTTATGGCAGGGCATTTTTATGGAAATGGTGCTCCAGTGATTTTAACTCGTGATATGTTAAAAGCAGCTGACAACAAAATTAAAGTGGTAGCAGATATTTCATGTGATGTAGCTGGACCAATTGCTTGTACCTTAAGAGCATCAACTATTGCAGAGCCTTTGTATGGTTATTATCCTAGTGAAAATAAAGAAGTAGATGTTAATCACCCTGCAGCGATTGTTGTAATGGCTGTTGATAATTTACCTTGTGAACTCCCTAAAGATGCTAGTGAAGGATTTGGTGAAATGTTTTTAGAACATGTAATCCCAGCTTTTTATAACAATGATAAAGATGGAATTTTAGAAAGAGCTGCAATTTGTAAAAATGGTAAACTTACAGATAGATTCAAGTACCTGCAAGATTATGTTGATGGTAAAGAATAGGTTTTTATAAAAAATCGATTAGCAAAATAACAAAACTAAATTTTAAGGCCTCAATTTTTGAGGCTTTTTCATTTCTTAGAAATATTACTTAAAATCATCTTAAAATTATAGGGAAAATGGCCAAACTGGATTACTTTTGAAAGAACCAAACCATAAAAAATGAAGACAACTATTTCCTTATTATTGTTATCAACTACTTTAGGATTTTCACAAACATCGGATGAAGAACAATTAAAAAACATTTATAATCAAGCTTTAACAAATGCTAAATGTTACTCACAATTAGACTATTTATCAAATAAAATTGGCCATAGATTATCTGGATCCATAGGTGCAGAAAAAGCTGTGGAATACACCAAACAGCAAATGGAGGCTTCGGGAGCTTTTGATAAAGTTTATTTGCAAGAAGTAATGGTTCCTAAATGGGTTAGAGGTGAAAAGGAATCGGCTTATATTAGTACAGATGGAAAAAAAATATCAGTGCCAATTTGTGCTTTGGGAAGAAGTATAGCAACTCCTAAAACTGGAATTTTAGCTGAAGTTGTAGAAGTGAAATCCCTAGATGAATTAAAAACTCTAGGAGAAGAAAAGCTAAAAGGAAAGATAGTTTTTTTTAATCGACCAATGGATGATGCGCAAATAGAGGCCTTTGTGTCGTATTCTAAAGCAGGTGATCAACGAAGAGCAGGAGCAATGGAAGCTGCAAAATATGGCGCTTTAGGAACAATTGTTCGTTCATTAAATTTTAGATTGGATGATTTTCCTCACACAGGCGCTATGACATATGGCGATTTACCTAAAGAAAAGTACATTCCTGCCTGTGCTATTAGTACTAATGGTGCTGAATTGTTAAGCAAGTCTTTAAAACAAAATCCAAAATTAAAATTCTATTTCAAGCAATCTTGTCGTCAAGAAGAAGATGTTTTGTCATATAATGTAGTTGGAGAAATTAAGGGCAGTGTAACACCAGAAAATATTATGGTAGTAGGAGGTCATTTAGATTCTTGGGATTTAGCTGATGGTTCTCATGACGACGGTGCTGGATGCGTTCAAAGTATGGAAGTTGCAAATATTTTTAAAAATTTAGGATACAAACCAAAAAATACTATTCGTGTCGTTTTGTTCATGAATGAAGAAAATGGAACAAAAGGTGGCGAAAAGTATGCAGAACTAGCTAAAAAGAACAATGAAAATCACATTTTTGCCTTGGAAAGTGATTCAGGAGGATTTGTGCCAAGAGGTTTTTCATTTGAATCAGATGAAGAAAGTTTGAAAAAGTTCCAAAGCTGGAAACCTTTGTTTGAACCTTATTTAATTCACACTTTTGTTAAAGGGCATAGTGGATCAGATATTGAAGATTTAACATCTAATAAAATCGTAAAAGCAGGATTACGTCCAGATTCTCAACGTTATTTTGATTATCATCATGCAGCAAATGATAAATTTGATGCCATTAATAAACGAGAGTTAGAACTTGGTGCTGCCACAATGACTTCATTGATTTATTTGATTGATAAATATGGAATATAAAAAAAGCGCCTTAGGCGCTTTTCTTTTTTAATAACTAATTCTACTTCCACTCAATTTTTCTTGAGAAGTACATAACTGCTCCTAGAATTGCAAATAACCCAATGCTTCCTACTAATAATGCGTAGCTTTCTAATTGAATGATAACGTAGATAAAAGTGTATAAAGCAGTTAATGCAATGCCGATAAAACCAGCAAACTTATTGTTTAATATTGATTTTGAATACAAACCAATCATTATCACAACCGACAATCCCGCAATTAAATAAGCCAATGTAAAGCTTGAATGTTCTGTGATTGAAATTAATAAAGTGTAGAACATAATTAACGCTAATCCAATCATACTATATTGGAAAATATGTATACTAATTTTGCTTATCGATTGTATTAAAAAGAATACCAAGAAAGTTAACCCAATTACTAAAAAGCCATATTTTGAAGCTCGTTCGTTTTGCTGATATTCATCAACAGTTTCTATAAATTTTGCTCCAAAAGCATATTCATTTAAATTCGGGATTTTTTCTAAATGTTGTTGTGAAAATGCTCTGTTGATATCTAATATTTTCCAATCAGCATGAAATCCTTTTTTGTTAATCGTTTTTGTAGTGTCATTTGCTGCAAAAGCCCCTTCAAAGCTAGGCGAGTCCCAGTCAGAGTCAATGCTTACTGTGCTTTTCTTTCCAATTGGAATAAACTTTATGCTGTTGCTTCCGTTGTACTCCATATTAAAATTGAAATTTAAAGCATTACTTTTACTCAAAGCGTTATAATCAAACTTATCTGATTCTAAAGTTCCGTAGAAATTATCTTCATCAGATTTTGATTCAAAATTCATCTTTTGATTATTCAAAGCGATGTTCAAATCACTTTTAATACTTTTTAAATTTGTTGTTTTTACCACAATAGATGCTTGATTCCAGATTAAATCTTCAGTTTTAATACCGAGCTTTTCAAAATTTAGTTTGCCAAAATTTCCTTGAAAATTCATGTTGGCAGTAAAAACTACATTGTTGTAAATACCTCTTTTTAGTGAAGTGTTTTTCTTAGCATTCGTTTTACTGTTAAAATTTTCAGGGAAGAAAAAAGCATTTTTTGTTGTGATTTTCTTTTCAATAGTTACAGCTCCAGTTCTTGGATTTGTAATATTGTATTCGTCATATGATTTGTACGGAATTTTTAGAATTGGCCCATAAAAGTAAATGTCTTTTCCCCAAAGGTTTGACACTTCTTCTACGACCTCCTTTTTGCGATTAGAGCGTTCTGAAATCAAATCTTTTACAAATTCTAATGGTATAAGTAGTATTAGTGTTAAAAAGCCTACCATGGCCATTTTTACTGTTGTTGACTGAAAAAAACTGTTTTTTAATTGATTGAATTGTGTTTCCATTGTTGTTGATTTAAAAAGGTTGTAAACTGTTAAATTTGTTTGCTACTATCATAAAATAGAAGTATGCGATTGGTATATTGCTAAGGACAATTAGTAATCGGATTAAAATATCTTCCTTATTGCTTTGTGTAAGTAATTGATACAATAAATTGATAAGAAGTAACACATTAAAAATTAGTGCTACAGCTACATAATATATCCCAATAATAATCAGATTATCACTTGGAAAAAGCATGTATGTGATGAATAAAAAGGTGCCAATGCCAAAACTTCCTAAGGCAAAGGCAGTTGAAAAAGGAATGTTGTTAATTGTTTTCATTTATATTTAAAAGAACTTTGAATTTCAAAGTAATTATATAAAAAAATAGATTATGTTTTAGATAAAAGTTTTTCAAGTGCGTCAATATGCTCCTGGAATGCTTTACGTCCTTCTTTTGTGGCTTTATAGCTAGTGTTTGGTTTTTTTCCAATGAACTGCTTTTCTACAACAATATAATTTTCACCTTCCAATGCTTTTGCATGGCTGGCTAAATTTCCATCGGTAACACCTAATAATTCTTTAAGAGTAGTAAAGTCGGCACTTTCGTTAACCATAAGTACAGACATGATACCCAAACGAATTCGGTGATCAAAGGCTTTGTTGATATTTTGAATTATGTTTTTCAATTAATTTTTTTGTTGTAATATAAAAAAATTGACCTGTTAAAAGTATTATGAAATATATTATACTATAAAATATTCCAGTAATTGGAGCTAGATTTCTTCCTAAATCAGAAGTTACCTCTCTCATTAGTTTTTGTTGTTCACTTGTTTGTTCCTCAACAGAAAAAAAATCCATCTTGATTTAAATCAAAAATTTCTAACTGATGTTTAAGATAAATATTTGTTCCAAATACCCAAATTACTGCTAAAACATAAAATATTAACGAACAAATAGCTGTTTGATTTAATATTGAATATTTATTTCCATAATACTGCTTAACAAGTATGAAAACAGCAATGTTAACTGTTATGAAAAGAATAAATGATATCATTACTTCCTATCATATTTAAAATGCATCATTCCACCATAAACAATATGACATAATCCAAAACCGATGGCCCAAAAGTACAAACCAAATCTTGAAAATTCAACAGCTAATAATCCTAAAATAATTTCGGTAATGCCTAAATATCTTACATCACGCAATGTGTATTTACTGGCATTTAAACAGGCTAAGCCATAAAACAATAATGTTATAGGCGCAACCAAACCGTAATGGCCATGACGAAGTAGGAGTAGAGCAAAAATTCCTCCTGTTACTAATGGAATTAAAAAATTGATTAAAAGCCTTCTTGATGATGGGTTCCATACATTTTCACCCATTTTCTTAGCTTTTCTAACAGTCATTATATAAGCAGTTAATAGTGAAGCAGCTAAAACAACTAATGCAGTAACTATTATCTTCTTAAATGTATCACTTTCTAAGGTTATGTACATGTCTTTATGGCTTAGAATTAAGCCATTTACATAGATGGCACCTACGATGGCATAAATACCAGCAAGGACTCCAGATAAACCACTTAGAGAAATGAATTGCGACGATTGTGACATCATTTGTTTGATGTCTTTAATGTCTTGTAAATAATTGTTAGATTCCATTTTAGAGAAATTTAATTTCCAGATTATTTAGCTTATGAACCAGCAAACGGTGAGTTAAATATACCTACTGCCAATTCAATCCAGATAAGCAAAAATACAATTACTAGTAATGCAATTAAGCCTAATCTAAAAGTTTTGTTAGAAATTTTCCTAAAAACAAATTCACAGGTAAAGCCTAAAGCTAATAGTAATATTCCCATAGCGATAAAGTCACCAAGACTCCAGTTAACTTCGCTTGTAAATTTCATTCCAATTAGTGGAATAAGTAATAAAAGACATGTGCCTCCTAAAACGAATAGTTGATTTTTGTTTAACATAGTTATTAAAATTTAAAAGAACTTTGAAAAACAAAGTAAATTAAAATTTTTATGATAACCAAACAAATTTTAATTTTTTTAAGAAATGAATTATTGAAAGTAGTTGTATTCTATTTTAATTGTTTTTTCAGTTTTGTCTTTAATGAATTTGAATGTACTTAGCTGTTTTTTATCGTTTAATTGATAGCTGCCAGATAATTTAAAATTGTCTTTGTATTCTTTTGCATTATTCGATTCTGAAGTGAATCTTTCATATAGGTTGTCATTCTTTTTAACTAGTTTTACTTTGTAGTGTTGTAAAACTTCATCTTTTTGATATGAGATAAACTCATATATAAATGGATACTCTTCT
>CBFHBH010000072.1:0-8588 GCA_965653735.1 uncultured Flavobacterium sp.
TTGTTGCATTTATACTTAATCTGTCATAACATTTTTCAGAGGCGACAAATGAGATATTCATTATGGGAATTGGTAAACAATGTATAGTCTCTAAAATATTATTAGAGATCCATTTTCCTACAACATATGTATTATTTAATACGAGTCTAGCAACCGAGGTCGAATCCAATCCTCTTAACATTTTTCCAACCATTTGACTCCCTCTTATGGAGCAAATTAATGAAGCTAAGTGATTGAATGCTCGTCTTGTGTTATTGGTGGATAAAACTTGATTTGCTGTTAATTCTGCAGCTAATTGGCTTCCTTTAACCATCCCATCTTGTGGTTCTGTAATTGTTCGTTTGAGTCTTTTTTTAATTTTTATCTTAATCATTTCATATTGTATTTTTGGAACAGCGTAATCTTGATTAGTGATAATAAATTTATTATCACAATCATTAATTTCTTGGATATTTGAAGTAAAAGAAAGAGCGAAGATATTATTTTCAGCAAGCCATATATCACCCATAAATGTCCCAGTCCATTTCGCTATCTTTCTTAATTTACATAATCTTTCATCCTTATTATCTACTTCCCAGATCAATATGGATTCATCCTTTAGAGTACATGTCCCTAATTGATACTTGCAATGACTAATTTCACTTAAAGGTGAAGATAGAATTTTACTGCCTGGTTTTACATATATTAATGATTTCGTATAAAAGCAGTTAGTTATTGATGCATTTTTGTATCCAATTTGCCAATAAGTGAAATCTACATCTGGTTTATTTTGGGTTCTCTTATTATTATATTCTCCCATCAGAATTCCTTCAGAACATCTATTTAATTTCCACATTCTATTACACTCTTCTTGAGTGACTGATTTATTTTTATACTCGTAATGAGAGTGAGGAATATTTACTAAATCTGTTTTATAATGAACAATTTCCTCAATTATTGAGCAATGCGCTGCTTCTAAACTGACTAAGTCCAAATTTGGTTCATATACATCAAACGTGTGGACAGTTGGTAATGGAGGATCGATTGTAAAATTTGCACAGGGTAATATATCATCTTCAATTTTCCAATATTGACTAGAATCAGTCATTGGACAAATCATTGGATTTTGTGATAATACATTAGTGATGATAAAATAAATGCTTATTAGTGAGATTATAAATGGATTGAATTTCTTTAATTTTTTCAAATGAGTATTACCACACATTAGACAATTTTTTCTCAGCTTATTAACATAATTTAATTTTTTCGATTGATTATTACGTGCTTTTTGCACGTTCTTCCCCATCAGCCTAGTTTTTATAGCAATATTTGTTTCTTCGTTTGCTTCACTTTCAGCTTCTTTGGGGACTTCTAGTGAGTAGAGAAGAGACGGAGGTCTGTGAACAATATTACCATTTGGCAGTTTTACTGCTATTCTCCGCGGTGAAATAACTTCAACAATTTTGCCTATTTTCCATGTCCCCTTTACCATATCATCTTCTTGTATCATGACAATCTCATTAACTTTTGGTAATGCTTTAATTATATTTTTATTATTTTGTCTGTGAAATTGAGTACGTTCTCTCAAAATATTTAGATATTCAACAGCCCAAATGTCCCAAAATTTATTTATTGTATTTGATTTTTTGTTCCAAATTTCTAATAGTTTCTCAGCACTTTCAACATTTTTTGGTAAATAAGTATCATCATCATCTGGATTATTATGATTGGGTAATCCGGGCATTGCCCCTGGATAGATAAAATCAATCGGTCTTAAAACAAATGAGTCTAAATCATCAGTTACGGGAATAATTGGACGGCAATTGAGTACTGCTTCTACTTCGCTAATGAATACTCTAAAATCATCTTCCTGTAAAATTTTCCTTCCTAATGCTTTCCGACAGCAATTTTTTATAAGTCCGTTAATTCTCTCAAAAATTCCACCTTGCCACGGTGAAAGTGGCGTATTAAACTTCCAGTTTATTCCCTCTTTAGCCATATATGTTGTGACTCCTTCATCATTGGGTAGATTCTTCCATAATAAATCTAAAATTTTCTTCCCCAAATGAAATTGTGCACCATTATCTGATACTATAATTTTCGGTTTTGTCCTTCTTGCTACGAACATTCTAAAAGCATTTAGAAATGATGTGGTTGTCATGTCTGTAACAATCTCTAAATGGACACATCTACTTACAAGACATGTCAACAATAATATCCATCCTTTAATGATTTCTCCATTTCTTTTCATATTAATTGGACCCATAAAATCAAGCCCCGTATATTCAAATACAATAGCCTTTTCCAATCTATAATTTGGATAAGGCGGCATTTTCTCTAGTTGATATTTTCTAAATTCTCTACAATTCCCCTTGCATTCTTTTAGAGTCTTTTTTATTGTACTTCTTGCCCTTTCTAAATAAAATCTATTTTTGAGTGATGAATGTACTAATGAAGCCGATCCATGTAGTAATAGATTATGTATTTTTAATATTAAGAGTTTAGTGAATGGATCATTATATGGCAAGTATATGGGATTAGTGAAGTCGAATGTATATGTATTATTTTGTAATCTACTCCTACACCTTAATATCCCAAATTCGTCGCTATATATTTGTAATTCTTTTTTCTTTTGATCTGTCAATGGATGGCGATTTTGAGCTTCTTTGATTAATATTTTTTCAGCTATTTCTATATCTGATGCCATGAACGGTTTTCCTATTTTAAATTCATCATTTTCTTTTACTGCTGTATTTATTTCCCCAGCAGTAATTTTATTTAGTTTTTCTATTCCTGAAGGTAATTTAGAGCATTTTTTCCAAACAAACATTTTGCAGAATCTGAGTACAAACATTAATGTATATAACAATCTCCAAAATGAACTGAATCGAGAAGGGTCAATGGTTGAATTTTCGAAATTTAATTCAGTAATAAATGATTCTTCGTGATTTTGTTGAATTGGGATATCCTCTTCCCAATCTTTTTCCTCTTTGGGTTCGATTTGAATAATGGCAGGCCAATATGAATAATCTTGTTTTAGCCATTTAGGCCCATACCACCATAAACTGTTAATTTTAAGATCCATGACTTCACACCCTCTACAAGAAATATCCGCTGGATTTTGTTTGGTAGGAACATATCGAAATATTACATTTTTGTCCGATTGAATTTCCATTAAACGATTTCTTACAAATTTATTATTTTCAAATTTTTTATCATCGTGTGGAGTACCAATCCAGTATAATGCTATTTGGCTGTCGGACCAAATAGTAATATTTTCAATTTTTAATTTGATTTCTTGCTCTACGAATTTCGCAGCTCTAAATCCGATGAGCGCTGCTAATAATTCCAAACGTGGGATTGTTAGATTTTTGTCGATTGGTTTTATTCTATTTTTTGAAAATATTAAATGTGATTTAGGGAAATCACTCTCAATTTGCGTTCGAAGATACACTACAGCAGCATAACAATTCATCGATGCATCAACAAAACAATGCAAGTCCCTTTTTCCACCATAATCAATATTTCTAAGAAATGAATAATGAACATTATCCCAAGTTTTACTAATTTTATCCCATTCCTTCATTTCCTCATCGTTTAGTTTATCCTCCCAATTTACTTTTCTATTACAAACTTTCTGATATAATAATTTAGCTGAAACTGTTACTGGTGAAAGTAGACCATGAGGATCAAATATACTGTGAATATACGCTAGTAAATTCCTTTTGCTAATAGATTCTGATTTTGGAATAGTAGGCATTTTAATTAACAGAGTGTCTTCACTATGACTCCATTGCACCCCCAACATTTTAATTGTTCCTCCTTTAATTCCAGGATGTTGGTCTTCTTTATTAATTTGATCATTAACCTTCTTGGAATTTGATATAAATTCCCTAACATTCATTTTAGCTTTTCTAAAAATTTCTTTAATTTTGTGATAATTATCAACGGCTTCTTCGACTGAATTGGCTTTGCTAGCCATATTATCCATATATAGGTTATCAATTAATTCTCTGGTTAATGGCATATTATATTTATTCAGATGGTGAATAACAGTGGCTATGAGAAGAAATGGTGATGAGACAAACCCAAATGGGACTCTAGAGAATCTCAAAATTCTCAAATTATCCCCTTTTGGTGGTTTATTTATGTCATGAACCCATAGAAATCTGGTGGCATCTCGATCAGATTCCCTCAGGGCAATCTGTAGAAATGCCTTCTCTATATCACATATTAATAGTAATGAATAGGTCCTAATGCGGAGTAGAACGCCCGCTAATTTGGGCAATAAATTCGGTCCAGTTAATAATTGCTGATTTAAAGATAATCCTTCTCTGGTTTTAGCTGATGGGTCGAATACCATTCGTGCCTTAGTAAATGAGGAACTTTCCTTCAAAATAACTTGGAATGGAATATAATGGCACAATTCCCCAGTTTCGATTGGGGCGTCTTCTACCATTCCCAATGTTAATTGTTCGTTTATTATTTGTTCACATTTTTCCATGATTTTAATTCCATGTTTTTGATATAAATTCATAAATCTCCCATATGTTTTTCCAAAATTTGATGATAGTTTAGGTATTCCATTTTTCCATGGCCATGCAACTTCATATCTGCCATCATTTAATTGTCTTAAATTATTTTCAAATTGTTTCATGGCTTCATCCTCTTCATCTATTCGCGTAGTATTCGGATTTTCTTTAATACCCAAAATTTCCAGATCCCAGAAATTCCCAGGATAGGATATATCTTTAGGATTCTTTCCCCCAATTTCGTATTCATCTTCCATTACATAAGCATAGGAAGTGATTGGTTTATCAATTTTCATTTCACCACAATCAAAAGCACCCAGTTTAGTAAATATTCGGTATGTTCTTGGAGATAATCTCTTTTTGCGCTCAAAAATACGCCAGAAATCGATAACCCCTAACATGAGGTCAGGTTTGACTTTCCGTGTTTTTACTCTGGGAATTCTTTCATCAGTGACATAAGTCACCGTTATGAGCATTTTTTCCAGTGCAGGTGAAGTTTTACATAGAAGGGGATAATAATTTTCATCAACTCCTTTTACATATACTTTTACAATCCCTGATTGGAAGGAGGATTCACTTCCCCCATACCCACTAACTCTAGTATTTTCTCTTTTCAAAATTGATAATTTTAACTTTTTTGCCAATGAATTGGTGATATAATTTGAGGTGGATCCGGGATCATATAAAGTTGTCCCTTCTTCTCCATTACCATACATTCCATTTTTAAATTCGTGAGTATTGCTCATTAATACAACTTTATTTTTCCCCTCTGATAAGATGACTTCCTCGTCTACTACGAATGCCTCTTCCTCTAGGAATAGTGATTCCTGAGTATTTTCATCATTTTGTTCCGGATTATTTTCTTCCTCGGCACAATTAGTTGACCCTTTTTTCCAGGGTTCTTTATCCTTATTTTGGGTGAAATTTTTCTTTCCCCCACTTGAGTTTCCTATTCTAATCATTTCCTCATGATTAATTTTGGCACAAACTGCTACAAAATGAGGTCCCTTACATTTTTTACACTCAATTTTCTGAGTACAGTTTTTGGAAATGTGGCCATCTTTAAAGCATTTCAAACATTTTTTTAGCTCAAATAAACGTTTGATTCTCATGTCTTTATTTTTGTATTTTAAACATCGATTGGAAGTATGATTAGTTCCCGAACAAAAAACACATGGAAGTCGAGGTTTACCATCAGTGTTTTGTTTTTTGGATTCACTATTTTCTCCAATCAAGGTTTGTTCATTCATTTGAAATTTAGTGTTTTTAATATTTTTCGTGAGTTCCCAAACGGTCTCTCTTTTTTTCAGAATTTTATCTACTAAAACAATAAGTTTTTCGGTATTAAAATCTGCAATTCCTTCTTTCTGGTTTATAATTTCGAGCAAAAGCCAAGGTGGAAATTTCTGTTGGATAAGTTCCTCTGTTGAGCTATTATTAATCTCCTCCCCAGCCGCCTTTAACTGATTTAGTATTCTGTTAATTTCAGTTACCATTTTCCTAATATCGGGTGTTTTTTGTGTGGAAAAAGAAGTTTTTCTTAATTCACCGAATAAAGCTGACTTTATAGACCCTTTATTTCCAAATCGGTTTTTTAAATGGTTCACTGCATGAATATAGTTTGAGCCTATCACATTATAACCTTTAAGTTCCCTTTCGGCATCTCCTTTCATGCAACTAATCAAATAAGCCATTTTTTGAACGTCTGGGATAGATAAATCATCATCAATAGCTGCTTGAAATGCAGACCAAAATTGCTCCCAATTCGCCATTTTTCCATCAAATGTTGGCAATGAAAGTTGAGGTAACCTAATTTTAGTCCCATTCGTTGTAGGTAGGTTCTCCTCGATCCAGTTTTCTAATTCAACTGCTTTAACCTTCCCACGATCTATTAGATCAATAAAATTATTGGTCGCCAAAAAGTTATTGTATTCCTGCATTTCTAAGACCCTATTTTCACCAGTCATTGATGCCATAATTTCCGACCATTCAAAATTTTTACAGTCCAGAAAATTTACCGATTTGTTAATTTTGTTTAATAATCTTTTTACTTCATTTATGTTACGATTTTCCTCAGTTAAATTCTCTGCTTCTGTGATATAGGCGCTTAATCTGGTAGTAGTGGGGGTTATGATTCGACGTAATGGCCCCGACATTTTGCTTAAAATCGGATTAAATTCAATTAACCCTCAATTAAAAATTTATCTTTTCCAGAAAATTTCGAAAAATTGACAAGGAATGTTCAAAAAATGTATGGCTCAAAAATGGATATGTTCAAATATGTGGCACAATTAGATAAGTGTATCAAAAAAAATTATTGCTTGTGTTTTGTTTATTCTTTCTGTTACAGAATCCAAAAGATGAACAAAAGGAGTGCTGTGAGGGCCAAGCAGCAAATCCAATCCGATTTATCCTTTAAAGCTGTTCGATTATCTTGTTGATTTTGGAAAATGCCTTCTTATATTTGGCCAGTTGTTCTTTCTCTAATTTTTGCGATGATGAGGCCAAAATTTCTGCCGACTGCCCTCCGCGATTTGACGCAGTTTTGTCCTGTTTAACTAATAATAATAACACAAAAATAACTATTTTTTCAGACCTTAGGTGGTTCAACGATTGGCGGTGGCACTATGGTTGGCGATTCAGGCCCAAGAGGACGGTTCAATTTTGGCAATCCGAGCGAGTTGCGAATGATCCGGTCCACTGGTTTCTCAATCCTATTTGAGGATGATGGAACCAACTCGGCCTGAATGTAAGAGCGAATACGATTTATAACAGCTCTTCTAGCCCCGAAACCCCTCTTATTCAATACTTCTATATCTTCTCCGGGCCGAACAAGGTCTCGAGGTGAAGCTTCCCAACGCCGACAACTATAAAATTCAAGAGGATCAAAGCTTTTTAAAAAGTGGTAAAGTCTAAACTGCTTCTTTATACTCGGTGGCGATGATGATTCCTCGATATTCCGTTTGCGGTTTTGTTGGCGGTCCAATTCCTTCAAATAAAGGCAATAAACGCAAATGCAATTGTTGTCCGCCGGTGTGTGTGTCCCGTTGTTGGTTGCTTGCACCAGCAATTCAAACTTCTTTTGAACAATTTGAGGAGCGTCGCTCACTGAAAAAAGGTTTAATTGTTAGGCAAAAAGGTAACAAGAGCCAAACTATTTGTTGAATGGCCAAAAAGCAGAAAAAACACAGGGTTTTTGTTCAAAACTGAAAATAAAATAATTGGGAAATAGTTAATCCCAAAAAGTCACTTCCAAGGATGGCAAAAAACAAAAAGTGCCGATGGCAAATCAAAAATTGGTTGTTGAAGGTAGTCTGCTGGCAAAAACCCAAATGTATGTAGAACTGGCCACCAAAAATGCAGAGGTTTGCCAAAAAATCGGTTGAAAAAACTTCGCAATTGGCTGAAAAAATTGTTGAATTTGGTTTTCCTCTGAAAACCCTCAAATTCACTTGTTGAGAAGGCCCAAGTCGTTGGTAGGCCGTTGCACCAAAATGTCACAGGAATTCCCCGACGAATTTCCCAAGACCTATAAAATGTTGAAAAGAAAGAATAAAAGTTTATTCAATGTTGGAAATGTTTGGAAATTGGTGAGGGATAAAAAAGGGAGGGAAATGGGGATGGAAACAATGGGAAGAATGGATGGAAGGAACAATCCCCGGGGGGACAAGGCGGCTTTATATAGTGCCGCTGCGCGGGAATGGAATGTGGGGGTGGGCACGTGGACAAAAAGTTGAAAGGGAAAGAAAGAAGGGAAAATTAGGGGTCAATCTGGGGATCAAAAGAATGAAGGGAAAGTCCAAAATCACAAAGGGAATTGTCCACGTGAATTCAAGACATCCATTAACATATCCGCCATTATCCGCCGTATGTGCCTCAAAAGGATGATGAAAGGCTGCTAATGGATTTGTGGAGAAATGATGAAAAAAAGGATGACTCATCATATTGATTTTAATATTTTCATTATTTAATTCCATATTTATTTATTTATTTCTTTTAATTATTTATATTATTCGCATTTTTATGCGACACTGCGCGCCCGGCGAGTGAATATATAGTTTCGTCTTATTCGTCTGT
>CBFHBH010000073.1:0-8510 GCA_965653735.1 uncultured Flavobacterium sp.
ACAACAATTTTGAATCATCAGTTTTCATAACCTTCTCTTGTTAAATCTATTTTTGAAGTCGGCTGATAAACTAAAGGAACTTGTTCAATAACCACATCGCTTTTATCCAATCCAAAAGCCTTTTCATCGCTCACTCCCATTCGCTTTAAATATTTATAAGTATTAAGAAGAATGCTGTCTCTAATTTCAAATTCATTTTCAACTGATAAATATTTTTCTAAAACAACAAATTTGAAATCTGGCTCACTATTATATTTTGTTGAACCATCAGGTCTGATATGTAAATTCAGTTCCTTATTGGCTACTAATTCCTGAACAATTCTTTTAAAATAAAGTTCGGTTTTAGGTTGAACTCTGAATCCTACATTAATATTTACCTTGATTACTTTATCATCTATTAATTCCGAAACATTGTATGACAAAGTATACGGTTCATTCGTTCTATTTAAATGTAAAAACCAATACACATCAGCTCTTTTAGGCTTTTTAGAAAAAATTGATTTAATGATTTTCTCTTCAATATTGTGTCTTCTATCGGCTTTTGTTAAATAGATTAAATGCGTAGCAAATTTGGGAATAGAATCGTCTTCACTTAATTCAGCTAATTTTTGGCTGTACTTTCCTAACTCGGTAAACTTAGTGTATCGATTATGAATCTTTCTGGCATTGTACCAAATATACATGACCATAAAAATCCCTAATTCGAAGAACAAGAACATCCATCTTTCTTTAATTTTAGCCACGTTGGCCACAAAAAAGGCAGATTCAACTATTGAAAATACTCCTACGATAGAAAAAACTAAGAACTTGTTCCACTTTAATCTATACAATAAGAAATATCCTAGTAGAAGCGTAGTCATCATCATGATTATGGTGATTGAAAACCCGTAGGCTGCTTCCATATGCTCTGAAGAACGGAAATATAAAATCATTAGAATACACCCCATCCAAAGCACATTATTCACACTTGGAATGTAAATTTGTCCTTTCATTTCTGAAGGTTGTCTTACAGCTACACGAGGCCAAAAATTCAAGTTCATCGCTTCACTAATTAAAGTATAACTTCCGCTAATTAATGCTTGTGATGCAATTATTGTTGCCATAGTCGCAATAATGATGCTTGGCACTAAAAACCATGATGGAATTATTTCGAAAAAAGGATTTCTTCCGTTTAGGAAATCCTGACCTTGATGCATTAACCAAGATGCTTGCCCTAAATAAGCAACAACCAAACAGGTTTTTACATAAATCCAACTGATTCTAATATTTTTGATGCCACAGTGTCCTAAATCTGAATACAATGCTTCGGCTCCCGTGGTGCATAAAAAGACCGAACCCAACAACCAAAATCCTTTAGGATACTGTGTGAGCATTTCATAAGCGTAATAAGGGTTTAATGCTTTTAAAATGTCAGGATGAATAGTGATTTGGTGAATACCAACCACTAAAAGCATGGTAAACCAAACCAACATAATTGGTCCAAAAGAACGACCTATGATATGAGTTCCGAAGCGCTGAAAAAAGAACAGTAAGGACAAAATGACAACAACAATTCCAACTGTTAAGTTATTTCCTGCTGTAATAACATTTTCAAAGCCTTTAACCATTCCTAACCCTTCTATCGCCGAAGCTACCGAAATGGGAGGTGTAATAATTCCATCAGCAAGAAGTGTTGTTGCTCCTAAAATTGCTGGAATGACTAATTTTTTTCCATACCTTCTTACAAGTGCATATAAAGAAAAAATTCCTCCCTCTCCATTATTATCCGCTTGAAGTGTTAGCCAGATATATTTTATAGAAGTTTGAATTACTAATGTCCAAAAAATTGCTGATAGTCCTCCGTAGACTAAAACCTCATCAATTTTTCTGGTTCCAATAACTGCTTTTAGAGCATATAAAGGGCTTGTTCCTATGTCACCATAAATGATTCCAAGTGCGACTAATAATGATGCGGCAGTAACTTTACTGTTTATACCTTGTCCTAGATGTTTATCCATTTTTATAATTATTTAACAGGACAAATTTCGGACGATAAGTATTGGTAAAAAGTAAAGATTAAATTGAGTTATATAAAGAAAATATAAAGATTAGCAAAAACGGTAACCTACTCCACTTTCAGTAATAATATACTGTGGTTTGTTAGGATCATTCTCTATTTTTTTACGAAGAGTACCAACAAATACTCTCAAGTACTGTGTTTCGGTTTGTGAACCTACTCCCCAAATTTCTTTTAAAATATATTGATGTGTTAAAACCCTGCCTTCATTTTTGATGAATAAAGCCAGCAAATTGAATTCTGTTGATGTGAGTTTTAAATAATCTTCATTCTTCTTAACAGTTCTAGCCAATAAATCAATTTCTAGTTCATCATTCTTGTAAATAGAATCAAAATTATCTTTCCAATTTCTTCTAATTGCCGAACGAATTCTTGCCATCAACTCGGCATTTCTAAAAGGCTTAGTTAAATAGTCGGTTGCGCCATTATCTAAAGCTTTTACAATATCTTCTTCATTATTTAAAACCGATAAGATTATGATGGACTTATTATACCAAGTGCGTAATTCTTTTAAAACTTCGTGACCACTTTTATCAGGTAATTGCAAATCCAACAATATTATATCGGGTGAATGATTTGCTGCAAATTGGATACCTTGCTTTCCATTTTCGGCAAAAATAACTTTATACCCATTACTTTCAAGAGCAATTTCAAGTAGCTTTCGAATTTGCTGTTCATCATCTATCAATAATACTTCGGCGTTATTCATTTTTAATATTATTTAGATAAGTCATTTCTGTTGGAATTTCTATTGTGAAACTCAATCCATTTGGAATAACATTTTCAACAAAAATAGTTCCGCTCATAGCATCTACAAAACCTTTAACTATTGATAATCCTAAACCTGTCCCACCACTTTTACTATTGGGAACTCTATAAAATTTTTCAAAAAGACTTGGCAAAAACTCTGGTTCAACACCTTTACCATTGTCTTGAATTTTATAAACCAATTTATTCTCTTGAGCTTCAATTGCTATTCTAACCTCTTTATCAATTTCATTATATTGTAATGAATTACTAATTAAGTTAATTAAAATTTGTTCTGTCAGACCTATATCGATTTTACATAAAGGAAAGTCATTTACTTCTTGAAATAGAATTCTTTTATTTCCATCAAATTGTTTTTCAATCAGCAAATAAATCAATTCATTAATATCACACCAATCTAACTTCAGTTTTAGCATTCCTGATTCAAGTCGGCTCATATTTAATAAATTTTCGACTTGATAATCTAATCGGCTTCCGGCAATTTCTATTTCGTTAAGCAACAAATCAAAATTAGACGGACTCAATTTATCTTTATTCTCCTTTATAGTATCTATAGAACCAATAATTGTTGCTATGGGTGTTCTCAACTCGTGCGAAAGAGAATTTAAAAGTGTACTGTATAACTTTAAAGTTCTTTCATTCTCTTCTTTTAGTCTGTTTTTATTTTCAATTTTCCGAATTCTGTACTGAAAAACTATGTTTACCAATGCTACCACAAAAAACATTATAAACATTAGCACGTCTTCAGGCTCTGAAATGTGAAAAGTAAACGTAGGTGGAATAAATATAAAATTCCACAATAACGCAGATAAAAAAGCAGCTAATAATGTGGGTTTGAATTCTAAAAACATTGCTTTTATTGACACAATCAATAAAAACAAAAGAGCTATAATTTTGTACCCTAATAAAGATTTTAGAAAATAAAAAGTAGTTGCACTTGTTAAAACAATGAGCACAACTACTACATATTGTGGTTTACTTTTTAAATAGTTTAAGGTTTTTGAATTCAATTTACTTTTTTCTTCTTGTGTCTATAATATGAACAATCTTCCATTGATTATTCTCACGATACAAAGTAAACGAATTTACACCACTATGACTTAATTTATCATTAATATAAAATTCATACGGAGTCCATGCGTGAGCCATAGCGCCATCAATTTGGATTTTGTATCCCAAAATTCTTTCTTCAAATTTTAAATCCTTAGGAAAAGTAGCAAATGATTTAATAAATTCAGAGGATTTCTCTTCTTCAAGCTTAGTCCCTTTTTGTCCTTGGAGTATTGATTGCAAAAGCATTTTATCATGACAAACCGATTTAATTTTTGTGGTGTCTTTTGCATGAAATCCTTCAAAAAAGGTTTTTACCGTATTTTCAACTTCTTGATTTTGTGCATTACTATAAAATGGTAACAGAATCAGTAAATAAATGATGATTTTTTTCATAGTTTTTTGATTTTAAATCATTTGACGAAAACTTAAGTATTTTGTTACAAAACCATTCTTTTTAGTAATTTTACACTTCCTAAACATTCAAATTATGTCAACAGCTAAAAGTGATTACAAAAGAGTTACCACAAAATCATTAATTGATATGAAAGTCAAAGGTGAAAAAATTTCTATGCTTACTGCATATGATTTCACTATGGCAAAAATTGTAGACTCTGCTGGGGTTGATGTAATCCTTGTGGGAGATTCGGCAAGTAATGTAATGGCTGGTCACGAGACTACTCTACCTATTACTTTAGATCAAATGATTTATCATGCATCATCTGTTGTAAGAGCTGCAGAAAGAGCTTTAGTCGTAGTTGACTTACCTTTTGGTTCTTATCAATCAGATTCTAAAGAAGCTTTACGTTCAGCCATTCGTGTAATGAAGGAAAGTGGCGGACATGCCGTAAAACTTGAAGGAGGAAAAGAAATAAAAGAGTCTATCAAAAAAATTCTTCAGGCAGGTATTCCTGTGATGGGACACTTAGGATTAACACCACAATCTATTTATAAATTTGGAACGTATACTGTTCGCGCAAAAGAAGATGCCGAAGCTGAAAAATTGATTGAAGATGCTCAATTATTAGAAAGACTAGGTTGTTTTGCATTGGTGCTTGAAAAAATTCCTGCAGCATTAGCACAAAAAGTAGCTGAAAGTATTTCTATTCCAGTGATTGGAATTGGAGCTGGTAGCGGAGTTGACGGGCAAGTTTTGGTTCTTCACGACATGATTGGTATGACTCACGAATTTAGTCCACGTTTTTTACGTAGATATATGAATCTTTTTGAAGATATGACAAAGGCTATTGGTCAATATGTAACCGATGTAAAAGCAGTAGACTTTCCTAATGCAAATGAGCAGTATTAAAATTGATACCGAAAGAGTTTATTCAAAATCTCTTGATATTTTAGATTACGAATTCATCTATTTATTACTTAATACAGAAGGATGGAAACGCTTCATTGGTGATAGAAATATTCACTCATATGATGAAGCAAAGCTGTATATAGATAAAATAGAAAAGGCTGATAACATCAAATATTTTGTAATCACTGATAAAAAAACTCACAAGAAAATAGGCTTATTTACAATTATAAAAAGAGATTTTTTAAATCATCCTGATATTGGTTTTGCTTTTCTTCCAGAATTCAATGGAAAAGGGTTTGCCTATGAAAGTGCAAAAGCCTTTATGGAAATTTTGTCTAAAGAACATAATAAGCTTTCGGCAATTACAAATTTAGACAATGTAAATTCTATTAAACTTCTTGAAAAATTGGGTTTAAAATTCAAAGAAGTAATTAATCAAAATGATGAACAATTAAACCTTTTTGAAATTGAGTTCTAATACCAAAATTCTTTCTACCAAAGATAACCTTCAGGTACTTCATGAAGATAATCACATTATTGTGGTTAACAAACGTGTGGGCGATATAGTACAAGGAGATAAAACTGGAGATAAACCTTTGTCTGAAGTAGTAAAAGAATATATCAAAGACAAATACAACAAACCAGGTGACGTTTTTTTAGGCGTAGTGCATCGATTAGACAGACCTACAACAGGTATTGTAATGTTTGCACGTACGAGTAAAGCTTTGGAACGATTAAATAAAATGTTTAGTGAACGAGAAACTCAAAAAACATATTGGGCAGTAGTTAAAAATAAACCTCCTAAACAAGAAGACAATCTTGTACATTTTTTGAAAAGAAATCCTCAAAATAATACTTCAAAAGCACATTTAAAAGAAGTCCCTGAAAGTAAAAAAGCGAGTTTAGATTATAAAATTATTTCTGAACTCAAAAATTACTTTGCTTTAGAAATCAATTTACATACTGGTCGTCATCATCAAATTAGAAGTCAATTATCAGCTATTGGTAGCCCAATAAAAGGTGATTTAAAATATGGCTTTGATCGAAGTAATCCTGATGGTGGCATTCATTTACATGCAAGAAAACTAAAATTTGTTCATCCTGTTACTAAAGAAAGCATAGAAATCATTGCGCCAACTCCAAATGATGTGATTTGGAATTCAATTTAATTTTTATCTTTAAAAAAAATATTCCTTGCCTATGAGAAATATTCCTTCTGTTTCAGAAAGAAAAGAAGTTTTAAAAAAACTTCTTAAAAATATAATCATCCATGAAGAAGAAATTCTTGATTCATTACATAAAGATTTCAAAAAGCCAAGATTTGAAGGTGTAATATCAGAAACAGGTTATATCATTTCCGATTTAAAAAATACAATCAAAAGTTTGGATTCATGGGCAAAACCAAAACGTGTTTTTCCATCTATCTTAAATTTCCCTTCATCTGATTACATCTATAGCGAACCTTATGGAAAAGTTTTAATCATTGGACCTTGGAATTATCCTTTCCAATTAGCATTTTCACCATTAATTGCCGCTATAGCTGCTGGCAACAGTGTAACATTAAAACCTTCTGAATTAACACCATATACGGCTGCATTAATATCAAAAATTGTTCGAGAAACTTTTGATGTTAAACAAGCTATTTGTGTAACAGGTGATCACACCATTGCTCAAGATTTATTACAAAAAAGATGGGATTATATTTTCTTTACCGGAAGTGTTCCAGTGGGTAAAATTGTAGCAAAAGCTGCCGCAGAAAATTTGACTCCTGTTACTTTAGAACTTGGAGGGAAAAACCCTTGTATAATTGATGAAACAGCTAATTTACCTTTAGCAGCTAAAAGAATTGTTTGGGGTAAATTTTTTAATGGAGGACAAACCTGTATAGCACCCGATTACCTTTTAGTTCACTACAGAGCAAAAAAGAAACTAATTAAGCATCTTATTGAAGAAATTGAGAATGCTCTTGGTGAAAATCCCAAAGAATCTGAAGATTTAGCTAGAATTGTAAATTTAAAAAATTGGCGACGCCAAGTAAGTCTTATTGAAAACCAAAATATTATTTATGGAGGTGAGCATGATGAAGAAACTTTATATTTAGCTCCTACTCTTGTTGATGAACCTTTTTTAGAAAGTACATTGATGCAAGAAGAAATATTTGGTCCAATACTTCCAATTCGTTCTTACGAACATAAAGATGAGATAGCCAAAACAGTAAATAAATATGAAAAACCTTTATCTCTTTATATTTTCTCTGAGAACAAATCATTTATAAAAGAGGTTTTAGAAAAATATTCTTTTGGAGGAGGTTGTGTAAACGATACTTTAATACATTTTGCCAATAAACGACTTCCTTTTGGAGGTGTAGGACACTCTGGAATTGGAGCTTATCATGGTAAATTAGGTTTTGATACTTTTTCTCATAAAAAATCGGTTGTAAAAAGACCTAATTGGATTGACATTCCTTTAAGATATGCACCATACAAAGGAAAATTAAAAATGATTAAACGAATTTTAAACTGGATATAATTAAAATAAAATGACAAACGAACAAACAAAAAAAGTTGATATTAGTAATGTACTAAATGATTCTTTCGAATTATTTAAAAAAACCTTTTTAACTGCAGGCTTGGCTTTTGGCTTACTTATGCTTGTAGTAATTAGTATGGCTTTAGTTGGAATTCAATTTTTTGTTGGCTTTGAAAATATTCAAGAATTAGCAAAAAAAATTGATCCTAAAACTATGGACCTAAAAGCAGGTATAATCTACTATTTTGTTGTTTTAACATTCTCTATACTTATTGCACCATTCAACGCCGGAATTTTAAAAATTATGGATAATGCTGATAAAGATCAAGAAATATCTACTTCTAATATTTTTTCATATGTAAATAGTAAATATTATTTGGATTTAGTTTTTGCTACATTTATCACCGTTTCCTTGTCTTTTATTATCAATTTTGGATTACAATATATTTTAACAGGAAATGAAATTTTATCTTCAGTTATTACTTCAATGCTATCTATTATAGTAAGTATCTTTTTATACCTAGTAATTCCATTTATAATTTTTGAAGATTTAGATGCTTTAAGAGCTATTAATAAAAGCCTGAAAAACTGTTCTAAAAACTTTTTTCAAATCCTTTTACTTGTAATCATCTCTGTTATATTGGGTTATTTTGGTATAATTGCTTTTTGCTTTGGGATTATTTTTACATTCCCAATATATTATGCTACTCAATATGCAATTTACAAATCGGTTAAATAATAAAAAAAGTGCGAAGAAACATTTTATTTTTCTTCGCACTTCAAACCTAACCAAACCAA